>JBDSXU010000033.1:0-5472 GCA_039926005.1 Marmoricola sp. | reverse complement strand
GCCTCGTCACCGACACCGGAGCGCGTATGTCGCACACCCTCGCGGACCGTCCCGCCCCCTCGCAACGGTCCTTCCCCCGACCCGACGGCACCGACCGACCTCGGCTACAACTCGCTGACCGGGCTCGAGGACCTGTTCTGAGGTGGGCGCGGTGCCGGCGATCGACCTGAACAGCGACCTGGGTGAGGGTTTCGGCCGCTGGAGCCTCGGCGACGACGAGGCACTGCTCGGCGTGGTCACCAGCGCCAATGTCGCCTGCGGCTTCCACGCCGGCGACGCGTCGATCATGCGCCGCGTCTGCCGACAGGCGGCCGAGCGCGAGGTCGCGATCGGCGCCCAGGTGGGCTACCGGGACCTGCCCGGCTTCGGGCGCCGGTTCATCGACATCGAGCCCGAGGCCTTGACCCAGGACGTGGTCTACCAGGTGGGCGCCCTGCAGGCGTTCGCCAGGATCGCCGGGTCGCGGGTCGCCTACGTGAAACCGCACGGTGCCCTCTACAACGCCATCGTGCACCACGAAGAGCAGGCGGCCGCTGTCGTCGAAGCGATCGTTGACCTCGACCCCAGCCTGCCGGTGCTCGGGCTGCCCGGTTCGGCCTGGCTGCGCCGGGCCGAGGAGGCGGGCCTGACCACCGTCAGCGAGGCCTTCGCCGACCGCGCCTACACACCCGAAGGCACCCTTGTGTCGCGGCGGCAGCCGGGGGCCGTGCTCGCCGACGTCGACGAGATCGCTCGGCGCTGTGTCGCGATCGCCACGGGCGAGCCGATCAGCGACGTCGAGGGCGGCTCCCTGAGCCTCAGCGTGGGCTCGATCTGCGTCCACGGGGACACGGCCGGCGCGGTCGGCATCGCCCACCGGGTGAGAGAAGCGCTCGCCACCGCCGGCGTCACCCTCGCCCCGTTCGTCAACTGATGCGCAAGCTCCCCAACGGCTCGACGGCAGTGAGCACGGATGCTCGCGGCAGTCGGGTGCCCGCGCGGTTCGGCGGGCTCAGACTCAGCTCGTACCCCGCGCCGCCACCGGAGGCGACGCCGTTGAGCAGTGGTATTCCGCCGGGCGGGCCGTGAGGTCGTGGTGACGCTTTGCCGGAACACCGACCCAGGCCAGCACCGATCCGACGGCGAGGAGTACGACGCACGACCACATGAGCGCCCCGAAGCCGTTGACCACCTGCACCGGGTCGGTCAGGCCGTTCCCGCCCAGCCCGCCGACGAGCGGAACGGCCGCGACTGCCAGCAGGCCGGCGGTGCGCGCGACCGCGTTGTTCACCCCGCTCGCCAGGCCCACCACCTCGTCCGGGACGGCCGCCAGGACGGTCGCGGTGAGCGGGGTGACTATCAGGGTCAGACCCGCGCCGAAGACCGTCGTGGGCACGATCACGTCGAGCAGATAGTTCACGTCACCGTCGATACGGGTGAGGAGTGCGACCCCCGCTCCAGCAACCAGCGGACCGACACTCATCGGGATCCTGGCGCCGACGCGGTTCATCAGCACTCCCGCCCGGCTGGAGAAGAGCAGCATCAGCACGGTCACCGGCAGGAGCGAGAGACCAGCCTGGATCGGCGATCGATCGGCACCGACCTGGAGCACGATGCCGAGTGAGAAGAACACGACCCCCAGCGCGGCGTACACCACGAACGTGACGAGGTTGGCCACGACGAACACCCGCGAGGCGAACAGCGTCACCGGCACCAGCGGAGCAGCCGAGCGGTGTTCCCAGAAGCCGAACACGACCCCCACCAGAAGGCTGACCAACAGCGCGCCGCCCACGCGCGCGCCGAGGAACGGCGAGCTTGACCACGCCGTGAGCGCGAAGGTCAGCGCTGCAAGGCACAGTGCGAGCAGGCCGGCCCCGGTCCAGTCGAGCCGATCCCCCGACGCAGGCGGTCGGGACTCCGGGACGTGGCGCCGGGTGATCAGGACGACCACCGCCGCGATCGGGAGGTTGACCAGGAACGCCCATCGCCAGTCGCCCACCTCGATGATCCAGCCACCGAAGAAGGGACCGATCGCACCGGCCACCCCCGTCAGACCCGACCACGCCCCGATGGCACGAGATCGGTCCTCCGTGGCAAATGTGGCCTGCAGCAGGGCCAGGCTGCCCGGGGTCAGGAGCGCAGCCGCAACCCCCTGCACGGCTCGCGCAGCGATCAGCGTGCCGACATCGGGTGCGATGCCACAGGCGCCTGATGCGAGCGCGTACCCGACGATCCCGACGACATAGACCCGGCGCCTCCCGAACCGGTCGCCCAGGGCGCCGCCGAGCAGCACCAGTGCGGCCAGCGTCAGGGTGTAGCCGTTGACGACCCACGTCAGGGCCTCTGACCCAGCTCCGAGGTCGCTGGCGAGGTGAGGGAGAGCAATGTTCACGACGGTCGCGTCGATGAACGTCAGCGCCGCCCCGAGAACGGTCGCGGTCAACACCCAGCGTGCCTGGGACTGCCCCCACTGCAACGACGCGGGAGCCGTGTCGGTGGGACCGACTCTCACGTGGCGGTGCCTGACGAGAGCTTCATCCGCTCAGGACCCTCTCCAGCTCATGATCGACAACGGGCGTGCGACGGACCGGGCCAGCGGCAGCGTCTCGGCGTAGGTTATCCGCCGGACGCACTGCGCCGTCGAGGCGACGCAGCTCCGGGACGGCCATGGCTGCGAGACACACTGCCGCAGGGATCACCGCAAGCAGGACCAGGGCAGGCGACAGGCCCACTGCTGCAGCGAACGGCGCGGCCCCGAAGTACCCGAGTGGCGTGAGCAGGTAGGTCCCGAAGTCGTCGATCGCGCTGACCCGTGAGAGCATGGAGGACGGCAGCATCGATTGCAGCAGCGTGTACCAGATGACGCCGGCGACGGCCATCGCTGCACCCGCGATGAAGCAGTACGCCGCGATCACCGGCAGGGGCCATCCGCTCACGAAGGTGGCCGGGCGCAGGGCAGCGACCATCAGCGCAGCCATCAGCACCAGTCCCGGGCGCCGTGCGTTGAGCTGCAACGCCACGAAGCTCCCGACGAGGGCCCCGGCACCGAAGGCACTCGTCAGCGCGGACCAACCTGCGACGCCGCCCAGGCCACGCCACGACGTCGCGGGCCCGAGCACCCACGCAGCGGGGATCGTCAGTGCTCCGAAGATGGTGAAGGTGACGATCGAGGACCAGAGCCACCTGTGACGCAGAACCACGCTCCACCCCTCCGCGAGCTCGACACGCACACTCGAACGTGGCGCGGGAGCCGGGGAGACGACCCGCATCCGGCTGACCAACGCAGCGCTCACCACGAAGCTGACCGCGTCGAGCGCAATGGCACCGCCGGTGCCGATCGCGATGACCAGCAGCCCCCCGAGCGCCGGCCCGATCACCCGCGCAGCGTTGAAGGTGACCTCGCCGACTGCGTTGGCCGCACGCAGGTGCTGCCGGTCGACAGTATGGGGGATCAGCCCGCGGATGGCCGGCGAGAAAAACGCCTCGGCCGTCCCGTAGCCCGCCTGCAGGGCGATCAACGCCCAGAAGGGGGCGTCCCCGAGCAGAAGCACCGCAGCCAGGGTCCCCTGGGCCAGCGCCCGGGAGAGGTCCGACATGACGAGGATGCGGCAGCGTGAGGCCCGGTCTCCCCACACCCCACCCAGGAGCAGGAAGGTGCCCAGGCAGCCGTAGCGAGCACCGAGCACCCACCCGAGGGTGCTGATCGACCCGGTCGACTCGAGAAGGGCGAACGACACCGCCACCAGGGCGACCCCGTCGCCCAGTGCGGAGACCAGCTGGCCCGAGGCGAGCAGTCGGAAGTTCCGGTGCGACAGGGACTCCCAGACCGAGCTCACGTCGGACAAGGGACTCCTGCCTCGATCCAGGTCGCGATCATCTCCGCCGCGTCCTCGGGCCCGGGCATCGACCAGGCCTCGGTCGTCTCGCCCCGGGAGATCTCGTAGCCGGCAGAGATCTGCGGGCCGACGACGATGTGCCCGGCGTCCTGCAGGGCCGCGATGTGCCGTTCGGTCAGGGGCTTGCGCCAGATCACCTCGTGCATCTGGGGGAAGAACAGGCAGGGGCGTCGCGAGGCAGCGACGATCGTGGTCGCGGTCGTGGGCATCAGTCCGAGAGCTGTCGTCGCCACGGTGTTGGCCGAGGCCGGGAGCACTGCTATGGCGCGCGCGTTGAGCGCGACCTCGATCGGGTTCACCCCTGGCTGGTCAGGCACGATAACGGTCGTCGCGAACCACCCCACCACCTCGGGCTGGACGAACCGGAGCGCAGAGGCGGTCAGGACGACCGTCAGGTCTGCGTCGATGCGCGACTTGATCTCGTCCAGGTAGCTCGGCAGGACGATGGAGGCGCTTGAACCCGTCGCCACGACGACCAGTGGTGATGTCTTGCTCATCGGAGGATCTCCTTGCGGTGTGGTCGCCTGCCGCAGCCGGCCCGGTGGGTGTTGCCGGCGGGATCCGGCCGCGTGGTGCGGATCCCGCCGACAGTGCTTCAGGTTCAGCAACGCGGCAGCTTGGTGATCTTGGGCATGGACATGGCGTTCACCTCCTCCTCGGAAACGTGCATCTGGGTGCTCACGACCTGGCTCCTAGAACCGACAGGCATGTGAGGCGGGCTCGGACTTGTCACTGGACTTGCCGTGTGGCGTGACCGCGACGACGTAGAGGACCAATGGCTGGGGTCCCTCGTTGCGCGTGATGTGCGGGTGGTGCGGTGACTCGAGAACGCCCTCACCGGCGCGGTAGCGGTGGGGTGTGCAGTTCGGGTCGTTCTGGTCATAGAAGGTTGCCACGCCCTCGAGCACCGAGACGAGCACGTAGCCGCGGTGCTCGTGCCAGCCGCCGTCCCCGCCGGAGGGGATGGTGAGCCGGGCGATCTCCACGTCGGAGCTCCCGTCGGTGTGCAGGTCGATGGGGCCGTCGAGCCGCGAGCCGGCGATCGCCTTGCCCTTGAGACCTGAGGGATCCGTAGCGCTTGTGGGGATCACCATCGCCACCACGGCGAACACGACCATCGCGCCGAGTGCGAGCGTGAGCCCCGCTCTGACCCAGGGTCGGGAACCGCTCTGCTCCATGAGACCCGACTTCCTGTGTTGGTCGGCGGTGACCTGGCGCTGGTCCTCGTCTGTGCCCCGACTTCGAAGGTGGAGAGGGGAGCGGACGTCTGCTGATACCTCCAGGGGTTGATCAGCTGACTGCGAGGTTGGGTTTCTCGGAAAACACCGGCCTCCGCAACCGATCCGGCTCTGCGAGACTCCCCCGGACTGCCGCCGGCCACCGCCCGCTCTGGACGAGAGCGGCCTCGAGATCCGAGAGTGGTTGGCGAGCCCCAACAACCGCCCGACCACCGATCAGGAGCAACGCACATGACCGAGCCGAAGCTGTCCTTCCCGACCTCGCTGGGCACCTCGACCGCGGACGAGATTCACCTGATGGGCCAGGACCTGACCGCCGACCTGATGGGGAAGGTGACCTTCGGTGAGCTCGCCTTCTG
>JBDSXU010000032.1:0-7581 GCA_039926005.1 Marmoricola sp. | reverse complement strand
AGCGCTCCGTGAACATCCGCGGGGTCGACGACGGCGCCACCGGCCAGAAGCGCGGGAGCTCGTCGTCGAGAGCGGCGTGGCTGATCCCCGAGTAGTCGGAACGCCCTCCGGCGCTGGCCCGCGCGAGCTCGTCGAAGACGGTCGCCGGGTCCCGATCGAGCCGGACCGTGCTGCCGAGCAGCTCCGCGAGGTCGGCCAGGACGTCCAGCTCGCTGCGGGCCTGTCCTGCTGGCTCGAGAAGCTGGCGGCGCCGCAGCACCCGCCCCTCGAGGCTGGTCATCGTGCCCTCCTCCTCGAGCCACTGGGTGACCGGCAGGACCACGTCGGCGAGCTCGGCGGTCTCGCTCGGCACGAAGTCGCAGACCACGAGGAGATCGAGCTCCTCCAGCCTGCGACGCACGACTGTCGCGTCGGGCGCGCTCACCACGGGGTTGCTGCCGTGCACCATCAGGGCACGCACCTCACCACCGAGCTTGCCGAGCAGCTCGACTGCGGGAACACCCTTGCCAGGAAGGGATTCAGGTTCCACGCCCCAGACGGCAGCAACGTGCCGCCGGTCCTCGGCGTCCTCGATGTTGCGATACCCGGGCAGCTGGTCGGCCTTCTGACCGTGCTCACGACCTCCCTGTCCGTTGCCCTGCCCGGTGAGGCAGCCGTAACCGGAGGCCGGCCGGCCGGGAAGGCCCAGTGCCAGCGCGAGGTTGATGGCCCCGGTCACCGTGTCGGTCCCATCGACGTGCTGTTCGGCGCCACGACCGGTCAGCACCATCGCGCCCGTACCACCTCGGCTCGGCGACGCGTCGGCGAGGATGCGTGCGGCTGAGCGCAGGTCAGCCTCTGCCACGCCGGTGGTGGCTGCCACTCGCGCCGGCCACCACGCAGCCACCGAGCGGCGTACGTCGTCCCACCCGGTCGTACGCCGGGCCAGGTAGTCCTCGTCTGTCCAACCTTCAGCGACCACGAGATGGAGAATTCCCAACAGGAGTGGGAGATCCGTCCCGGGAAGTGCCTGAAGATGCAGCCCTGAGGCGTCGGCCGCCAAAGATGCCGTGGCCGAGACGCGTGGGTCCACGACCACGAGCCCGCCAGCCTTGCGGGCACCCGAGAGGTGCTGCACGAAAGGAGGCATCGTGTCCGCGACGTTGCTGCCGAGCAACAGCACGGCCTGGGCTCGGTTGATGTCCTCCACCGGGAAGGGAAGCCCCCGGTCGAGGCCGAACGCCCGGTTCCCGGCAGCAGCAGCGGAGGACATGCAGAAGCGGCCGTTGTAGTCGATGTGTCGCGTGCCGAGCACAACCCGCGCGAACTTGCCGAGCTGGTAGGCCTTCTCGTTGGTCAGGCCGCCGCCACCGAACACTCCGACGGCGTCGTGTCCGTGCTCGGCCTGGATTGCCTGCAGCCTCTCGGCGACGAACCCCAACGCTTCTGGCCACGTGGCCGGTGCCAGTGTGCCGTCGGCCCCCCGAACCAGCGGCGTGGTCAGCCGGTCCGCCGTGGTCAGGACGTCCGCGGCGGTCCAGCCCTTCTGGCACAGGCCGCCGCGGTTGGTCGGGAAGTCCCGAGGTTGCACGGTGACCTGCGGTCGAGACCCAACCACGCCTGCCGGGGCATCCACCGAGACGGACATCCCGCATTGGAGCGCGCAGTAGGGGCAGTGGGTCGAGACCGAGCGTGTCATCCCCTCAGACACCGACCTTTGCCATGGTCGCGCCCCGGCGCAGGTAGAACAGCCAGGTGACGACGAGCATCACGGCGTACACGCCGACGTAGACGTAGAGCGCCGGGATGATCCCGCCGTGGTGCTCGACGGACCAGCGAAAGGTCTGCGGAACCAGGAAGCCTCCGAATGCACCGATCGCCGAGATGATGCCGATCGCGGCTGCGCCCTGCCGACGCGCGGTCAGATGGTCAGGGGTGCTCGCGGCGAAGATCGCGGGGATCATCCGATAGGTCGACCCGTTGCCCACCCCGGTCGCTACGAACAGCAGCATGAACGCCGCCAGGAAGCTGGCGAAGTCGTGGCTCTTGACCGCGGTGACGGCCCAGAGCACGCCGGCGCCCATCGCGACGAAGCTTGCGGCCGTCACGCGCGCACCGCCGATGCGGTCACTGAGACGGCCACCGATCGGCCGGGCCAGCGAGCCGACGAGCGCACCGAGGAACGCGACGTTGGCAACGGTGATCTCCGGGAACTGCGTCTTGATCAGCGTCGGGAAGGCGAAGGCGTAGCCCATGAACGAGCCGAAGGTGCCGACGTACAGGAAGGACATCACCCAGGTCTGAGCGCGCTTGGCAGCGGCAGCGCTGGAGGCGAAGTCGGACTTCGCCGTGGTCAGGTTGTCCATGAAGCGCCACGCGAGGAAGGCTGCGAGGAGTGTGAGCGGGATCCACATGGCACCGGCACGCCACAGGTGCAGACCACCGCCGGCCACCACGACTGCCGCCACGATGATGGGCGCCTGCACCACGGCGACCCCGATGTTGCCGCCGGCCGCGTTCAGGCCGAGTGCCCATCCCTGTTCACGCTCGGGGAAGAAGTAGGTGATGTTGGTCATCGACGAGGCGAAGTTGCCACCACCGAAGCCTGCGGTCGCAGCGATCAGGAGCAGCGCCCAGAACGGTGTCCCGGGGTTGTTCACCGCCAGCGCGAGTCCAGCCGCCGGAACGATCAGCAGCAGCGCCGAGACGATGGTCCAGTTGCGACCGCCGAAACGTCCGACAGCGAAGGTGTAGGGCAGCCGCAGTGTGGCCCCGACCAGCGGCGGCACCGAGAGCAGCCAGAAGGTCTGGCCGACGCTGAGCGCGAACCCGGCCTGCGGCAGGTAGGTGACGACGATGCTCCAGAGAACCCACACCGAGAAGCCGAGGTGCTCGGCGAAGATGGAGAACACCAGGTTGCGACGAGCGATCGTGCGACCACCATCCTGCCAGAACGTCTCGTCCTCGGGGTCCCACCGGTTGATCCAGCGGCCAGGGGCGCGCTCGATGTCAGTTGGTGTCTGGGTGTTTGGCTGCTGCTCCTGGGTGACGGACTCGGTCGTCGTGACGGCCATCGGCCCTCCTCGCATCGGGGCCCGCTGGTGCGGGTCGGATGCGACAGGAGGTTAGGTAGCGCATGTTTCGCAGTCAGGTGACGGGCGCTTCGTCCCGGTAACGGTTGCCGCACAGCGGCCGCACGGCAGTTGTGAGACTCCGGTCAGAACACCGCAGAGCGAACAGCGCAGGGCTCAGAACAGCGCGGAGGCGAGATCCCGGCGCGCCCGCGTCACGCGAGGGTCGTCGTTGCCGACGGCCCCGAACAACCCGATCAGGTGCGTGCGCGCCGCGTCGCGATCCTTCTCCGTCGTACGCCGAACGAGCGCGACCAGTCGGTCGAAGGCGTCCTCGACGTGCCCGCCGAGGAGGTCGAGGTCGGCGACCAGCGTCTGGGCCTCAACGTCATCGGGGTTCTCGGCCGCGGCCGCGCGCGCCTCGTTGAGGTCGACGCCCTCGGTCCGCTTGAGCAGGTTGGCCATCGCGAGGCCAGCTGCTGCCTCGGCGTCGGCCGGGTTGGCATCGACGAGCTTCTGGTACTCCACGACCGCGCCGTCGATGTCACCGCGTTCGAGGGCCTCCTGGGCCGGAAGGTAGCGAGGGTCGAGCTGCTCCTCGCCCGTCTCCTCGTCCACTACGCCGTTGCCCGAGCGAGGCTGGTGGCGACCGGTGAAGCCGCTCGCCGTCAGCTGCTGCAGCACCTGCGTGATGGCCTGGCGCAGCTCGTCGATCGGTGCGAGGTTCTGGAGCAACGGCATCGGCCGTCCCTGTGCCACGAGCACGACCAGCGGCACGGACGGGATCTGCATCGCCTGGGCGATCTGCGGGGCCGCGTCGATGTCGACGCGCCCCAACAGGAACCGGCCTTCGAACTCGGTCGACAACGTCGCTATCGCGTCCGCCAGCTGCACGCTCTCGGGCGAACGACCGGGGCTCTCGAAGGAGAGCAGGACAGGGGCGGACCGCGAGGCCTCCAGGACCTCCTGGAAGTTGTGCTCGCCAACCTGGACCACGTAGGCGGCGCTGACCTGCGGCCCAGCGCCACCGCCGCCGGGGGCAGCTGTGGGAGATTTTTGCAATCCGGACAGATCGACCGCACCGGGCCGAGAAAAGGGCTGTTGACTCATGACTCCATCGTTTCAGCCGCTCGAATTCGTTCACACACGTGGTCGTCGATGACGATACTGAACGATGACGATACTGAACGCTGCGGGGACCGGAGAACTGCACTGGTCAAGCACATCACCGGCCGCAGTCGCCGTCAGCGACGGAGGTGCCGGACCAGGTCCTTCTCCTGCAGGAGGCCGGCGTGCGCTGCTCCCTTCTGGAGCCTCGCAGTCGGCAGGCCGGCAGGCTTCGAGGCTGTGTAGAGCCAGGACTTGAAGAACGGGCCCAGTTCCTGACCCGAGATCCGCTCCGCCAGGGCGATGAACTGGGGTGTCGTGACGTTCCCACCCGAGTGGATGGCGGTCCACCGCTTCAGGAGCCGGAAGAAGTCGTCGTCGCCGATCTTCCCCCGCAGTGCGTGCAGGGTCATCGCACCTCGACCGTAGACCGCGCCGTCGAAGAGGTTGGCCGGGCCCGGGTCACCGATGGTGAGCTGCCAGAACGGATCGTCGGCCGGGATGCCGGTGTAGAAGCCGAAGATGTCGTCTGCGCTGTCACGTCCCTGGTCCTCGGACCAGAGCCATTCCATGTAGGTGGCGAAGCCCTCGTTGAGCCAGATGTCGCGCCAGCGGTAGAGCGCCAGGTTGTCTCCGATCCACTGGTGGGCGAGCTCGTGGGTGATGACGGAGTCGTTCTCCTCTCCCGCCACGGTGAAGAAGTCCTTGCTGTAGATCGGCCGCGTCTGGTTCTCCAGGGCGAAGCCGATGCTCGGGTCGTCGTCGACGATCCCGCCCGCCTGCTTGAACGGGTACGGGCCGAGGATCGTGGCCAGGAACCGCAGCGCGGCCGGCTCACGGTCCAGGGCGGCGCGGGCGTTCGCGCCGGTGCTGGGTCGCGGGTCGGAGCTGGCGACCCGCCAGGTCGAGACGTTCGCCGGGCTGCCTGCGGGCGGCGCCGAGGCCACCCAGCCGTCCATGGTGTTGCCGTCGGGCTCGAACGAGGTCGTGCCCTGACCCCCAGGACCGGCGATGTCATCGACCCAGGCTCCGGGGTTGGATACCGTCTCGTCCGAGATGACGCTGAGCGCGAGCTGCACGCGCTTCCCGGCGTACGCCGAGAGGTCGACCGACCACGTCTCGTAGCCGTCGCTGGCTCCGGAGACAGCGTTCCAGGACCCGGTCGTGCCGGTGGGCGTGCAGTTGTCCTGGGCATCGAAACCCTGGTAATGAGCGAGGAACGGGTGGATCTGCTGCCAGCTGAAGCAGCTGTTGCCGGTATCCTGGGATGAGTGGCCGTTGAGGTCCGGCAGGGTCGTCCAGTCGTTCGTCCCGACCGGGTTCGCTTCGACCGCGAAGAAGTCCCAGGTCCGCTCGGTGTTGCGCGTGACGTGGAACGTGAGCCGTCCACCTCCGGCCGGCACGGCGATGGTGCGGATCAGCCGCTTGTAGCCGTTGTCGTCACCACCGGAGAGGACGTACTGCCCTCCGGTGCGCGGCAGTGGCTTGCGGAAGAGCACCGGGTCGATGGCGTCGATGAAGGAGAGCCCGTCCCGCTTGTAGGTCTTGAGGTTGAACTGACCCGTCGTGGCGGTGGCGAGGTAGGAGGCCATCGGCTTGGTCATCCGCCAGTTCCACGTGGTGGTCGCGCCCCGGGTGCGCTTGCTCGAGAGGTAGCCGTTGGAGAGCGCCTCGAGCCCCTTCGGCACGGTGATCGATACGGAGTAGGTCGCCTTGTCGCTCGGGTGGTCGTTCACCGGGAACCAGGTCGCGGCGACGTGCGGCTGACCGACGACCAGCGCACCGTCGGCCGTCGGGAACACCCCCGACTCACCGAGCGCCGGCTCGTTCAGCACCTTGGGCACGCCGTGGTAGCGCACCACGACCGAGAACCGGTGGCCCTTCGCGATGGCGTGCTTCGGTGTCACCTTGAGCTCGTGCGCGGTCCGGGACCAGGCAGCGCTGGCGTCATCTACCCGGACGGCGTCGACCTTCAGGCCGACGAGGTCGAGGTTGAGTCGGGACAGGGCCTGCAGGCTCCTGGCCCTGATCTCGACCCGCCCGACCAGGCCGTTGGTGGCTGGGTCGTAGGTCACGTGGATCCGGTAGTGACGGACGTCGTACCCGCCGTTGCCGTCCTTGGGGAAGTAGGGATCACCGATCCCCGGCGCTCCCGGTCCCGGCGGCGTGTTCGTGGCGCTCACCGCCGCAGCGGCGGACCCTGCGAGCAGTAGGAGTGAGACCAGGGCGACGACAATTCTGCGCATGGAGGGAATCCCTTCTTCGCAAAGGAACGTGTCAGGTGCGCAGGGGCCGGTCAACGGTTCTGAGGAGCTGGTCTAATCGGGTGAGATCTGGTCAGAACTGGCCCGATCAGAAACGGGCCGGCTCGCGGTACACGCCCCAGACCTCGCGCAGGGCGTTGCAGATCTCGCCCAGCGTGGCCTCGGCACGGCACGCGTCCAGCATCGAGGGGATCATGTTGCGGTCCTCCTCGGCAGCCTTGAGCATCTCCGCGATGGCCGCGGCGATGACGGACTCGTCGCGGCCCGCGCGGCGCTCGGCGAGGAGGCGCACCTGCTCGGTCTCGACCTCGTGGGAGACGCGCATGATCTCGAGCTCGCTGGTCACCGACTCGTGGTGGCAGTTCACCCCGACGACCTTCTTCTCGCCCTTCTCGAGCCCCACCTGGTAGGCGAACGCGGCCTCGGCGATCTCGGACATGAACCAGCCGTCCTCGATGCCTCGGAGGAGGCCCTGGGTGACCGGGTTGTGGCCGTCGCGGGCCGACTGCGCGAGTGCCTCGGTGTGGTCGTGGCGCAGCGGGGAGCCACCCAGCTCGAGGATCTTGTCGAAGATCACGTTGGCCTCGGCCTCCAGCTTGTCGGTGAGCGCTTCCACGTAGTAGGAGCCGCCGAGCGGGTCGGCGACGTTGACGACCCCGGTCTCCTCCATGATCACCTGCTGGGTGCGCAGCGCGATCTCGGCGGCCTGTTCGCTGGGCAGTGCCAACGTCTCGTCGAGGGCGTTGGTGTGCAGCGAGTTGGTGCCACCGAGCACCGCGGCGAGTGCCTCCACGGCGGTGCGGACCACGTTGTTGTATGGCTGCTGGGCGGTCAACGAGACACCCGCGGTCTGGGTGTGGAACCGCATCCACTGCGCCTTCTCGGACTTCGCGCCGTAGACGTCGCGCACCCACTTCGCCCAGATCCGGCGAGCCGCGCGGAACTTGGCGATCTCCTCGAAGAAGTCGAGGTGGCTGTCGAAGAAAAAACTCAGGCCGGGTGCGAACGCGTCGATGTCCAGCCCGCGCGAGAGGCCGAGCTCGATGTAGCCGAACCCGTCGGCCAGCGTGAAGGCGAGCTCCTGCGCAGCCGTCGAACCGGCCTCACGGATGTGGTAGCCGGAGACGCTCAACGGCTTGTACGCCGGGATGTTCTCGGCG
>JBDSXU010000031.1:0-2672 GCA_039926005.1 Marmoricola sp. | reverse complement strand
CCGTGGTGTGCACCTACCTGGCCCTGAACCTGAGCATCGAGACCTGGTTGAGGTTCCTGATCTGGATGTTGCTCGGGTTCCTGATCTACTTCCTCTACGGCTACAAGCACAGCATGGTCGGCAAGGGTGAGGGCGAGCCGGCCAAGGACTACTCCCGACACGGCAAGCAAGCGACCTGAGGCAGTGGTCGCGGCGGTCGCTCCGCCGCGGGGCATACCCGCAGAGTCTTCGGCGTTGGGCCCACTAGGCTTTGAGGACCGACCACCCGTTCGTAGCCCACGACGTCTGGAGAGGAGTTCCTCATGACCGAGGCCAGGTTCGTGCACATAGTCGACGACGTCCCCGAGCTGGAGGGACGCGCCGACGGTCCCGTCCTGGTGACGGCGCTCGACGGCTTCCTCGACGCGGGCAACGCCTCCGCCCTGGCGGTGTCCCACCTGACCGATGACGAGTCGGGTCGGGTGGTGGCGGTCTTCGAGGTCGACGAGTTCTACGACTACCGAGCACGCCGGCCCGCGTTGACCTTCCTCGAGGACCACTACGCCGACTACGAGGCGCCGCGCCTGGTGGTGCGGTTGATGGCGGACAAGCTCGGTGCGCCGTACCTCCTGCTCAACGGCCCCGAGCCGGACATCCGTTGGGAGGCGTTCGCACGCGCCGTACGCACGGTGGTGGAGCACTTCTCCGTGCGGCTCGTCGTCTCGATGGGCTCAGTGCCGATGGCCGTTCCCCACACCCGCCCGGTGCAGCTGACCAACCACGCGACCGTCCAGCGCCTGCTCGTGCAGGAGAACGTCTGGAAGGGCGAGATCCGTGTGCCGGCCAGCGCCCAGTCGCTCGTCGAGCTCCGGCTGGGGGAGTGGGGCCACGATGCCATGGGCTTCGTCGCGCACATCCCGCACTACGTCGCACAGTTCGACTACCCGGCCGCGTCGGCCGCGCTCCTCGAGGGACTCGAGGACGTCACCGGCCTGCAGTGGGACCAGACGGCCCTCAAGGAGGCCGGTGAGTCCCGCCAGGTGGAGATCGCCACGCAGATCGCGGACTCCGACGACGTCCGCGACGTGGTGACCGGCCTCGAGCAGCAGTACGACGCATTCCACCGGCAGGCGTCCAACCTGCTGGCCGACGACGAGGCGCTGCCGAGTGGCGAGGAGATCGGCGCCCAGTTCGAGCAGTTCCTCGCCCGCCTCGAGGAACCGGAGGACTGAGGACTCATGCCTTCCTCCGTCGAAGAGCTCGTCGAACTGCTCGACCTCGAGGTCATCGAGGACAACCTGTTCCGTGGGCGCCAACCCGACACGATGATGCAACGCGTCTTCGGTGGTCAGGTGCTGGCCCAGTCGCTGGTCGCTGCTGTGCGGACCGTGCCCGACACGTTCGCGTGCCACTCGCTGCACTCCTACTTCCTGCGACCCGGCGACACGAAGGTGCCGATCATCTACGACGTCGAAGTGATCCGGGACGGTCGGTCGTTCTGCACCCGACGCGTTGCGGCCCGTCAGCACGGCCGGCCGATCTTCTTCCTGACCGCGAACTTCCAGGTGCCGGAGCTTGGCCTGGAGCACCAGGACCTGATGCCGGAGGTGCCCTCGCCGGAGGAGTGCATCCCTGGTGTGGACCGCGACTCCCGCTACACCGAGGCCTGGCTGCGCGAGTGGGCCGCTCTCGATGTCCGTCCGATCGCCACCTCCCGTGAGGAGGGTGGCGACAACCCTGCCCGTCCCGCGTGGTCGCGCTGGTGGATCCGGGCGAGCGACACGCTGCCGGACGACCCGGTGACCCAGCTCGCGGCGTTCACCTACGCCTCGGACATGACGCTGCTGTCGGCGGCGCTGGTGCCCCACGGACGGTCGATCGACTCGGCCGGGATGCAGGTCGCGTCCCTGGACCACTCGATCTGGTTCCACCGACCGTTCCGGGCAGACCAATGGTGGCTCTACGACCAGGTCTCGCCCTCCGCGTCGGGTGGACGCGGTCTGGCGTTGGCCAGGGTGTTCTCCCAGGACGGTCAGCTTGTGGCGAGCGTGGCCCAGGAGGGTCTCATCCGCAACCGGTCCGCGCGCCAGGACTGATCAGACGGCGCGTGCCCGGCCGACGAGGTGGGGTGCGCCGTCGCCCGGCTTGGTGAGGGAGAAGTCCAGCCCGTCCGTGACCAGGCGTGAGCCGAAGGCGACCTTTCCGGGCAGGAAGATCGGCTTCTTGAACCCCACCTCGACGCGAGCGGAGTCGGGAAGCCGGTTGGCCATGGCCGCAATGCAGCGAGCCTTGCTCCACATGCCGTGGGCGATGTGGCGGGGGAACCCGAACGCCTTGGCGGTCAGCGGGTAGAGATGGATCGGGTTGTGGTCACCGGAGACGCCGGCGTACTGGCGACCGAGGTCGGCCGGCAACCGCCACACGGTGCCGGTGCCGGGGACCAGGTCGAACGGCTCGCCCTCGGGCTTCGCGCTCTTCTCACCCTTGCCCACGCGGAGGTAGTTCGAAGTCGACTCCCACACCGTCTCCCCGGCGGAGGTCACCGTGGCGACCAGGTCGAAGACGCGGCCCTTGGGGTGCGGGCGCAGGTTCACGGCGGTGGCCGAGACGTCGAGCTTCTCGGACGGCGAGATCGGGCGGTGCCGGGTGATCGAGTTGCCCACGTGCACGGTGCCGATGGCGGGGAACGGGAA
>JBDSXU010000030.1:0-7348 GCA_039926005.1 Marmoricola sp. | reverse complement strand
TGAGCCCCTTGTAGGCCGAGTCGTTGAACGACTGGTCACCGCGCCCGCCGACGTCGTACGCGACGCCGACCTTGGGTCCGCTGCCCTTCGCGGTCTTGCACACGTCGTTCGCTGCGGCCTTGGGGTTGCTCCCGTTGTCGCTCCCACAGCCGGCGAGGGCGAGTGCGCCCACCATTGCAACTGCCGCGATCTTGCTGTACCTGCGCAAGGTGTCTCCTCGTCCTGGTGCGCCGCTCACCGGCACGCGATGACCGGCACCCTATGCCGAGGTACAGGGGTGGCCCTACGCCGCGCAGGTTGATCCCGGCAAGTGTTACGCGTCGGTGACCATCGACATCAGGGCCGCAGCGGCGAGCACCGAGGCGCCGACCGATATCGCCCGTTCGTCCACCCGCAGGTCACCCTGGTGGAGGTCGTAGGTCGGCCCGCCGGGCGTGCGCGTGCCGAGGCGGGCCATCGCGCCGGGGACGCTCTCGAGGTACCACGCGAAGTCCTCGCCGCCGAGGCTCTGCGAGGTCGCGACGTGTCCTGCCTCGCCCAGAACAGTCTCGACGGCTCGGCCAAGCAGGGCCGTCGACCGGTGCTCGTTGACAACAGGCGGCACGCCGCGGACATAGGTGACGGTGGGGCGTACCCCGTAGGGCTCCACGATCTGGTCGATGGTGTCCCTGATCAGCTCCTCGGCGTCCGCCCAGGCAACCGAGTCGAGCATCCGCACGGTGCCGCCCGCGCGCCCAGTGGCGGGGATGACGTTGAGCGCGGAACCGGCTCGGACCATCCCCCACACCACGCTGACGCCCGCACGGGGATCGAGCCGGCGGGAGAGTACGGCGGGCAGCTCGGTGACCAGCTTGCCGAGCGCGAAGGTCAGGTCCTCGGTCAGATGGGGACGGGAGGTGTGGCCGCCCTTGCCCGAGAGGAGCACGTCGAGCGAGTCGGCGGCGCCGGTCAGCGGGCCCTCCCGCAGGCCGACGGTCCCGACGTCCAGGCCGGGATCGGCGTGCAGCCCGAAGATGCGAGACACCCCGTCGACGGCGCCTGCCTCGATCGACATCAGCGCACCGCCCGGCATGATCTCCTCGGCCGGCTGGAAGATCAGGCGCACCCTGCCAGGGAGCTGGTCGGCGATCGCAGCGAGCGCGAGGCCGGCCCCGAGCAGCGACGAGGCGTGCACGTCGTGACCGCAGGCGTGGGCGACACCGGCGACGGTGCTGGCCCAGGGGTCGTTGGTCCGGTCGTCGACCGGGAGCGCGTCGAGGTCGGCGCGCAGGGCGATCAGCGGTCCGGGCCCAGAGCCGATGTCCACGACCATGCCGTTGCGGGGCAGCGCACGAGGCCTCAGACCTGCCTCGTCGAGTCGCTTGGCGATCACGGCAGAGGTCCGCTCCTCGGCCCACGAGAGCTCGGGGTGGGCGTGCAGGTCACGACGGAACTCGATCAGCTCGGCAGCGAGCAGGTCGACCTCGGCCTGGGCCGCTCGAATGAGGGAGGTGGACACAACCGACAAGATTACCGGTCGCCCAAGGTCGTCGAGGACGCCTGTCCGAACTGGCTCAGGAGACGCTGTTCACGCGCGACTGAACCTCGATCACGGGGATGTTGGTGACCGCGGTCATCGTCTTGGGGTCGAGGTCACCACCGGCGCCGGTGTTGCTGGTCCACGTCGCCTGCCAGCCGGTGGTTGCCTGCACCGGGAAGCCACCGGCGTAGGCCAGTGAGCCGCTCGGGAAGGTGAAGACACACGCCGAGCCGTCGTTGACGCCCTGCGCATAGGCAGTGCGTGCCTGCGCGGCCGAGCACTCGATGCCGCCCACGGGAGTGGATACGGTCAAGCCGTTGGGCTCCGCCGTCACGGTCGCGCTGATGCCCGCGGCCTCGGCAGTGACCTGGCGCTCCTCGACGGCCTGTGGGTCCTGGGTCCACAGCCAGGTGGGCAGGTTGACGAGGGTCGCGTCGTTGTCGGAGGCGAGATGAGGGTTCCACTCCAGGGTGGGCTTCACGAGGTCCATCACCTCGTAGGCGTAGGCCGCGAGATCCTCGGGCGCGACCGCGGGTGCCGGCGGCTGACCCGTGGGGAAGGCCTGCCAGCCCACCGTCATCGGGCCGTAGGGTCCGTCGACGACCGGCGTTCCACAGGCCTTGCCGATCGTCTTGACCTCGGCGGCATAGGCGCTGGTGCCGGGCTTGCTGGAGACCGCTCCATCGCGGGTCTGCAGCGAGTAGAAGGTCATCGCCTTGCCCGCCTTGACCTGCTCGATGATGCTCTTGAAGTAGTCACCACTGGGCATCGACAGTTGGCCGACGGCTGCGTGTCCGGTCAAGAAGGGCCGGACCTCCTCCTCGTAGTACTTCTTCACGGCGGCGGGGTCGCTCGTGTCGACCTTCTGGCTGTCCAGCATGGTGCTGGAGAGGTCCTCCCACCAGCACATCGGCGGTGGGCCAGGGATCGAGCCGACCGTGACCTGGTTGACGTCACCACTCAGGTGCACCTCCACCTTGGCGGCGTAGCCGTTGTCGGTCTGCCCGCCGAAGTTGGCGGCCTGTGCGGGCGTCCCGAGAACCGTTGCGAGTGCCATCGCGCCCAGCGCGATCAGCGTCGTCCTGACAAGTTGGCGCATGGTTCGAATCCCCCGGATCGTGACACGGCAGTGTCGTGTTCTCGTCTGCCTGCCCGTTGCAACGAGCCGTCAAACCATCGGTCACGCCATCGGTCACGCGCCGAGAGGTCAGTCTAGGCCTTGCAGGGGCTCTTCCCGACCAGCTGCACCTGCGTAACGCGCCACACTCCGCCGACCTGGGTCAACGCGCCGGTCACGGTGAAGAACGGCGTGAACTGCTCGGCCGGGCTGCCGTCCACAGTCCGGTCGATGGACTTGTTCACCCCGCAGCTCCTCAGCGTTGCGTTTGCCCCACGCACCTTGAGGTTGCTCACCCCGAACCGGGTGTCCCCCACTGTGTGCAGCTTCTTGCTCCGGAGGTGGGCGACGTACTGCACCACGTCCGCGAGCGCATCGGCAGCGGCGACGGAGCCCATCTTCGGGTCCACCCTGGCCCGACCGAAGCTGTGCACCCGGACCTCCCAGTAGGCGAACCAGGCCTCGACGACGGCCTGTGCCTCCGGGGTGGTGGCACCGTTGATCGTGCCCCGGATCACGTCGTTGCCCTGGTCGTCGAGGGGCGTCGAGTCCTTCGGGCTCCCTGGGGTCGCCTTCGACGCCGGAGTGGCCGAGGGAGTGTCGGCGGCGTCGCCCACCGGGCCGAGCTCCTTGTCCTTCTTCTCCTCGCCGCCGCAGCCGGTCAGAGCAAGCACGAGCGCGAAGATCACGGCTGGGACGGCGGTACGACGCATGAACATCCTCGAGAAGTGGGCTGTGGATCAGCGTCGAGACTACCCAGCGATGCCGTCGCTCGTGGCTGATCAGGTGGGCCGATCAGGTGGGGGCGCTCAGGTGGGGGCGCTCAGGTGGGGCCGGTCCGGTCCTCGTCGTAGGCTGCGACGAGGCGATCAGCCGCCAGCGGTGCGGTCAGCTCGCCCGCCAGGAGCTCTCCACGTACGTCGTCGCGGATCGCGCGCACGCCGGGTGAGCGCCGCAGACGCTGGGCAAGCTCGTCGCGCACGAGCGCCCAGGTGAACTCGAGCTGCTGCTCGGCGCGCTTCTCGGCGAGGCCGTCGTCCCCGAGCGACTCCCGGTGCGCCAGCACCCGCTCCCACACCTTGTCGACGTCGGTCCCCTGCAGACCCGAACAGGTCAGCACCGGAGGCACCCAGCCCTCACCGGAGGAGTGCACCAGACGCAGCGCGCCCGCCAGCTCCCTCGCCGCTGACTGTGCCTCGGTGGCTCGGTCGCCGTCGGCCTTGTTCATCGCGATCACGTCGGCGATCTCGAGGATGCCCTTCTTGATGCCCTGCAGCTGGTCACCGGTGCGGGCGATGGTCAAGAACAAGAAGGTGTCGACCATTCCGGCCACGGTGACCTCGGACTGGCCGACGCCGACGGTCTCGACGAGCACGACGTCATAGCCCGCGGCCTCCAGCACGATCATCGCCTGGGTCGTCGCCCGGGCGACGCCGCCGAGGGTTCCCGCCGTGGGCGAGGGCCGGATGTAGGCGTTCGGGTTGGCCGAGAGGTTCGCCATCCTGGTCTTGTCGCCGAGCACCGAGCCTCCGGTGCGCGTCGAGGACGGGTCCACCGCGAGCACGCCCACCCGGTGACCCAGCCCGGTGAGGTGCTCGCCGAGGGTCTCGATGAACGTCGACTTGCCGACCCCGGGACGCCGGAGATCCCCACACGCACGCACCCGAGCCCGCTGGAGGTCAGTTCCGTCAGCAGCTCGCGCGCCGAGGCCTGGTGGTCGGGACGGGCGGACTCGACCAGCGTGATCGCCCGCGAGACCGTGGCGCGCCTGCCCGCCCTGATCCCGGTGACGAGCTGCCCGACGTCGAGCGTGCGACTCTCCTGGGTTGGATTGTCGGGGGGCATCAGGCGGTCGGGTGACCCAACTGTGCGGAGAGCTTCTCCAACAGGTCCAGGGCCGCTGCGGCGATGACCGTGCCGGGTGGGAAGACGGCGGCCGCACCCATCTCGAGCAGCGTCGGTACGTCGTCGGGGGGGATCACGCCACCGACCACGATCATCACGTCCTCACCACCGAGGTCGGCCAGCGCCTGCTGCAGCTCGGGGACGAGGGTGAGGTGGCCCGCGGCCAGGGAGTTCACCCCGACGATGTGCACGTCCGCGTCGACCGCCTGCTGGGCGACCTCCTCCGGCGTGGAGAAGAGCGGACCGACGTCGACGTCGAAGCCCATGTCGGCGAACGCCGTGACAATCACCTTCTGGCCGCGGTCGTGGCCGTCCTGGCCCATCTTGGCGACCAGGATGCGGGGACGACGCCCTTCGTCCTCGGCGAACTTCTCGGTCGCGGCGAGCACCCTCGCCATCGCGTCGTTGGAACCTGACTCGCGCTTGTACACACCTGAGATCGTACGGATCACGGCACGGTGGCGGCCGTAGACCTTCTCCAGCGCATCGGAGATCTCACCGACCGTCGCCTTGGCACGGGCCGCGTCCACGCCGAGCGCCAACAGGTTGCCGTCGAGCGAGCCGTGCACGTGCCCGTCCTCGGCCGATCTGGTGAGCGCGTCCAGGGTGCGCTGGACCTCGTCGTCATCGCGCTCCTCGCGGAGCCGCTCGAGCTTCGCGAGCTGCTGCTTGTAGACGCTCGCGTTGTCGACTCGGTGCACGTCGAGCTGGTCCTCGTCGGCGAGCCTGAAGGTGTTCACGCCGACCAGCTTCTGGGCACCTGAGTCGAGCCGGGCCTGGGTCCGGGCGGCCGCCTCCTCGATGCGCATCTTCGGCAGACCCTCCTCGATGGCCTTGGCCATGCCACCGGCCTTCTCGACCTCCTCGATGTGCGACCAGGCCCGCTCGGCGAGGTCGTGGGTGAGCCGCTCGACGTAGTAGGAGCCCGCCCACGGGTCGATGATGCCCGTCGTACCCGACTCCTGCTGGAGGAGCAGCTGGGTGTTGCGGGCGATGCGGGCGGAGAAGTCGGTGGGCAGCGCGATCGCCTCGTCGAGTGCGTTGGTGTGCAGCGACTGCGTGTGGCCCTGCGTCGCGGCCATCGCCTCGATGCACGTGCGCGGCACGTTGTTGAACACGTCCTGCGCGGTCAGCGACCAGCCTGAGGTCTGGCTGTGGGTGCGCAGCGACAGCGACTTGGGGTTCTGCGGCTCGAACTGGCTGACCAGCCTGGCCCAGATTGCGCGGGCCGCGCGCAGCTTCGCGACCTCCATGAAGAAGTTCATGCCGATCGCCCAGAAGAAGCTCAGCCGCGGTGCGAACTCGTCGATGCTCAGGCCGGCCTCGAGGCCTGCGCGGATGTACTCGACGCCGTCGGAGAGCGTGTAGGCCAGCTCCAAGTCAGCTGTGGCCCCGGCCTCCTGGATGTGGTAGCCGGAGATCGAGATCGAGTTGTACTTCGGCATCTTCTGCGAGGTGTAGCCGAAGATGTCGCTGATGATCCGCATGCTCTGCAGCGGCGGGTAGATGTAGGTGTTGCGGACCATGAACTCCTTGAGGATGTCGTTCTGGATGGTCCCCATGAGCTGTTCCGGCTTCACCCCCTGCTCCTCGGCCGCCACGATGTAGAGGGCGAGCACAGGCAGCACGGCGCCGTTCATCGTCATGGACACCGACATCTCGTCGAGCGGGATGCCCTGGAAGAGAGTGCGGGCGTCGTAGATCGAGTCGATCGCGACACCGGCCATGCCGACGTCACTCTTCACGCGCGGGTGGTCGGAGTCGTAGCCACGGTGCGTCGCCAGGTCGAAGGCCACCGAGAGGCCCTTCTGCCCGGCGGCCAGGTTGCGGCGGTAGAAGGCGTTGGACTCCTCGGCGGTGGAGAACCCGGCGTACTGTCGCACCGTCCACGGCTGGGTGGTGTACATCGTCGGGTAGGGACCGCGCAGGAACGGCGCGATGCCGGGATAGGTGTCGAGCGCGTCGAGGCCCTCGAGGTGCTCGGGGCCGTAGATCGGCAGGATCCCGATGCCCTCGGGCGACTCCCACGCCTGGGGCGTCGTGGATGGCCCCTCCACGGACTCCCTGGCCGTGACCTCACCGGCGAGCGGGAGGTCGGCAAAGCTCTCGGGGATGCTCATGCCAGCTTCTCCCTCGTCCGGTGGAGGAAGTCGAGTGCATCGACTCCCATGGCGCAGGAATCGTCGGCGTAGTCAGTCGGCTTCCCGGCGATGATTATCCATTTCGCGCCGTTGGCGCGCAGCGCCGCGGCGGCCTCGGCACCCCACTCGGCGTAGGCGGCTTCGGAACCGGCCAGGCAGACGACCGACCGGCCGTCGTTGCCCCGGATCAGGGAGTCGACGCCGTCCGTGTGCCCGGCAACCTCCACGGAGACACCTCCGGCGGCCAGGAGGTTGGTCACGAACGACGCGCGTGCCGTGTGCTGTGCGATCGGTCCCATCGTCGCCAGGAACACCGGCTCGTCCGGGGGGTCGTCGCGCAACTTCTCGAACGGCTCACCATATGGCCGCACTAGGAAGGCGTCGTCGGGGTACGGCGCCCGCACGGGCAACGTCTCGTGCAGGTTGGGGAACTCGGTCAGCCCGGTCAGGGCATGCTCGCGGGTGGCGATCCGCCGGTCGCGCTCGGCGACGACGTCTTCGATCCGCGACTCGAGGGAACCGTCCTCGATCGCGGCGACCACACCGCCGACTCCACCACCTGACGACGGGGACTCGAGGCGACCTAGCTCCTCCCAGCCGGCGACCGCAAGGTCGTCGGTGAGCTTCTCGACCGCGAAGGCACCGCCTGCGGGATCGGCGACCTTG
>JBDSXU010000029.1:0-2008 GCA_039926005.1 Marmoricola sp. | reverse complement strand
GTCCGGGCGGCCGGTCGGTGGCCGTGCGCGGGACGGCGCGTTGGGGCCGGTGCGCGTTCGTCGGTGAGGGTGGTGAGGTCACCATCGACGTCTCCCAGCACCTGATCCACAAGCAGGTGACGGTGATCGGGTCATGGGTCACCTCGGTGCCGAGGATGGTCGAGCTGCTCGGACTGCTCGAGCGGTGGGAGCTTCATCCCGAGCAGATCGTGACCCACCGGTTCGGCCTGCAGGATGCCGCTGCGGCGTACGAGACCGCCGATCGTGGCAGCATGGGGAAGGTATGCATCGTCTGGGAATGACCGAACTCCCCTGCCTCGGAGGACGCCCATGAGCGGACCCACACTCGTCGCGGGCGTCGACTCGTCCACCCAGGCCACCAAGGTCGTCGTGTGCGATGCGGATTCGGGTGTAGTCGTCCGCGAGGGCCGTGCCGCCCATCCCGACGGGACCGAGGTCGACCCGGAGCACTGGTGGCGGGCTCTTCTGTCCGCCACGGAGGATGGTCTGCTCGCGGGCGTGGACGCGATCGGCGTGGCCGGTCAGCAGCACGGGATGGTCGCGCTCGACGAGCACGGGGCCGTCGTACGTCCTGCCCTGCTGTGGAACGACACCCGCTCCGCCGGTTCGGGCCACTCGCTGGTCGAGGAGCTCGGCGGGATGGCAGCCTGGGTCGAGGCCGTCGGGTCGGTTCCGCTGGCGGCCTTCACGGTCACCAAGCTGCGCTGGCTGGCCGAGCACGAGCCCGAGTCCGCGCGGCGGACCAGCGAGATCGTCCTGCCGCACGACTGGGTCACCGCCCGCCTGCTGGGCGGAGAAGGGCGTGCCACCGTCGCGCCGGGCTCGGCGACCACGGACCGCGGCGACGCGTCGGGCACGGGATACTGGTCGCCGACCACTGGTGCCTACCGCCAGGACTTGGTCAAGCTCGCACTTGGCAGCGAAGTGGCACTGCCGAAGGTGTTGGCGCCGAACGCGACCTGCGGGACCACGGACGCAGGGATGCTCGTCTCGGTGGGCACCGGTGACAACATGGCCGCCGCATTGGGCCTCGCGATCCGGCCAGGTGACGTGGTCGTCTCACTCGGCACCAGCGGCACCGTCTTCGGGGTCCACGACCAGCCCGTGGCCGATGCCACCGGGATGGTGGCCGGGTTCTCCGACGCCACCGGGCAGTTCCTTCCCCTGGTCTGCACGCTCAACGCGGCTCGGGTGCTCGGCGCGGCCGCTGCCCTGCTGGACACCGATCTCCCCGGGTTGGAGCGTCTCGCACTCTCGGCGCGACCGGGCGCCGACGGCCTGTCGCTGCTCCCCTATCTCGACGGCGAGCGCACCCCGAACCTGCCGACCGCCACCGGCACGCTCGGCGGACTGACGCGCCACAACGCCACCCCCGAGAACCTCGCCCGAGCAGCGGTCGAGGGGATGCTGTGCGGGCTGGCCGACGGAGTCGACGCCCTGCTCGCGCAGGGACTGCAGACCCGCCGGGTGCTTCTGATCGGCGGCGCTGCCAGGTCGCAGGCGGTGCAGCGCATCGCCCCTGAGCTGTTCGCGGTCCCGGTGGTCGTCCCCGCGCCGGCCGAGTACGTCGCCCTGGGGGCCGCCCGGCAGGCAGCCTGGGCCCTCGCGACCAGCACCGGGGGCGACACGGCGGCTCCCGAGTGGCCAGCGGCTGCCGACGTGGTCTGCGAGCCGGTCGACCTCGAGCAGGGCGCCGAGGTGCGCGCTGCCTACCGACGCTTGCGGGAGTCGATGCACCCGGAGGCGTGACCTCTCAGCGGCCGAAGTAGGCCCGGGTCGCGCGCTTCTGCTCCAGGGTGATCCTGCGTGACTCCGAGGCGCTGACCCGGTACTTCGGCGGCAGCTCCGCGGCGCAGGCAGCCTTGCGACAGTCGTGGTACTGCCGATAGAGCTTCCTGAGGTCGGCGAGCACGCCGGCGTACTTCGGGACCCGGTTGAGGTTCTTCAGCTCGAGCGGGTCCTTCGCCAGGTCGTAGAGCTCGACCTC
>JBDSXU010000028.1:0-4410 GCA_039926005.1 Marmoricola sp. | reverse complement strand
GGGTTCGGCAACGACGCGATGCGGCCGCACAACCTGACCCTGGTGATGCTGGGGGCGGGTCTGCTGTGGTTCGGCTGGTACGGATTCAACGCCGGCTCCGCCCTCGGTGCCAACCACGCCGCAGCCGTGGTCTTCGTGACCACCAGTTGCGCGGCGGCCGCCGGAGCCATCGGCTGGCTGGGCCTCGAGCGCCTCCGGGACGGTCACGCAACCACTCTCGGCGCGGCTTCCGGCATGGTGGCCGGGCTGGTCGCGATCACCCCGAGCGGCGGTTCGGTGACGCCGCTGGGTGCCCTGGCGATGGGCCTGGTGGCAGGCGTCATCTGTGCGCTGGCCGTCGGGCTGAAGTACCGCTGGGGGTACGACGACTCCCTCGACGTGGTCGGCGTGCACCTGGTCGGTGGCCTCGTCGGCACGCTCGGCATCGGCATCCTGGCCACGGCGAGCGCGCCGACCGGAGTGGACGGGCTGCTGTACGGCGGTGGTGTCGATCAGCTGGGCAAGCAACTGCTGGGTGCAACAGCCGTGCTCGCCTACGCCTTACTGGCCTCCGGCGCGATCGCCCTGGTGGTGCACCGGGTCATGGGGTTCCGCATCGACGAGGAGCACGAGGTCAACGGGATCGACCTGGTGATCCACGCGGAGACGGCCTACGACCTGCACGCGACCGCCGGCTCCCGCACCAGTGGTGCTTTCGGGCCACCGAGGGCTACGGGGGGGCCGTTCGCACCACCAGGACCGCAAGACTGAGAGGCTGGGGGCATGAAGATAGTTACTGCAGTGATCAAGCCCCACAAGTGGGAAGACGTCCGCACCGCGCTCGAAGGTGTAGGAATCACCGGCATGACCGTGAGCGAGGTCAGCGGCTACGGACGCCAGAAGGGCCACACCGAGGTCTACCGCGGCGCGGAGTACGACGTGGCGCTCGTGCCCAAGATCCGCCTGGAGATCGTCCTCGACGACGATGACGTCGAGGCCGTGACCGAGGCCATCGTGGGCGCTGCCGCCACCGGTCGCATCGGCGACGGCAAGGTGTGGGTCGCGCCGATCGAGAGCGTGGTGCGGGTGCGCACTGGCGACCGCGACCAGTCCGCAGTCTGAGGGCCGGTGACCGCAGCCGAGCGAGCCGAGCGGACGCGAGCAGCCGATGACCTGTGCGCCAAGGCGTTCGCAGAGGTGGGCTGCCCGGATGTCGGCGTCGCGCTCGTGGCGGTGGGCGGCTACGGCCGGCAGGAGCTCGCCCCGTTCAGCGACCTCGACCTCGTGCTCGTCCACGACGCCACGATCGAGACCGGGCAGTGGGCGGGGAAGATCTGGTACCCGTTGTGGGACTCCGGGGCCAACATCGACCACTCGGTGCGCACCGTGGACGAGGTCCTGGAGCAGTCGGCTGCCGACCTGAGGGTGGCGACGGGGATGCTCGACGCGCGTCACCTCGCCGGCGACCCCAACCTGACGCTGCGGTTGCGCACCGCCGTGCTGACCCAGTGGCGCCGTGACGCCCGGACCCGCCTCGAGGAGCTGCACGAGCTGGTCTCGGAGCGCGGTCGCATGAGCGGTGAGCTGGCCCACGCGTCGGTCCCGGACCTCAAGGAGTCGGTGGGCGGGTTACGGGACGCCACCGCGCTCAAGGCGCTGGTGGCAAGCTGGCTCGTCGACGTGCCCCACGGGGACCTGGAGCGGTGCCGGACGGCGCTGCTCGACGTCCGAGACGTGCTGCACACCGTGGCCGGGCGGGCCACCGACCGGGTGGCGCCGGAGTTCTGGGAGGAGATCGCCCAGGTGATGGGCCTCCCCGACGGCAACGCCGCCCAGGTGCACACCCGTACGCTCGCCCGACGGCTGACCCACCTGTCCCGGCTCGCCTGGCGCCGGGCCGAGGCTGTGCAACGTCGTCCCAACGCGGTCGGCCAGCGTCGTCCGCGACTGGAACCGATCGCGCCGGGGGTGGCCGTCTCCTACGAGGAGGTGGTGCTCGATCGGGGCGCCAAACCCGCCGACGACCCGCTGCTGCTCCTGCGGGCTGCCGCCGAGGCCGCGGAGCGCGACCTGGTGCTGGCACCCACGGCTACCGCCCGGCTGGTGCGCGAGAGCCCCGATCTCCCCGACCCGTGGCCGGCTGGTGCGCGCGACCTGTTCGTCCGGCTGCTCGCGGCCGGCCCGGGGCTGTTGGGGGTCTGGGAGACCCTCGACGAGACGGGAGCACTGGAGCGGATCCTGCCCGAGTGGGAGCGGGTTCGGCTGCTGCCGCACGCCTCGGTCGTGCACCGGTTCACCGTCGACCGGCACCTCGTCGAGACGTGCATCGCGGCATCCCGGCTGATCCGGCGGGTGGCTCGACCCGACGTGTTGATGGTGGCCGCTTTGCTGCACGACATCGGCAAGGGCCAGCTCACCGAGCACTCCGTCTCGGGGGCACCGATCGCGCGCGAGATCGCCGTGCGGATCGGCTTCGACCAGCGCGAGGCCGACCTGATCTTCGCGCTCGTCCGCTGGCACCTGCTCCTGCCCGAGTCGGCGACCACCCGCGACCCCGACGACCCCGCCACGATCGAGCTGGTCACCGCCAAGGTGGCCGACCGCGAGGAGCTCGAGCTGCTGGCGGCCCTCACCGAGGCAGACGCCCGCGCCACCTCGGACAAGGCGTGGACCCGCTGGCGCGCCTCGCTGATCCGGAGCCTGGTGCGCCGGTCCGCGGCCGCGCTCGCCGAGGAGCCCATGCCGGACGACGACGCCAACGAGATCGAGATCCCCGCGCGGGTGCTCGCCAACCCCTCGGCAGTGTCGGTCGTCGCCCGCGACGGACCGGACGGGTGCCAGGTGACCGTCGTCTCCGGTGACCGCATCGGTCTGCTCGCACAGGCGGCCGCCATGCTGGCCCTGCAGAAGGCCTCCGTGCGGGCTGCGCGAGCCTGGACCCAGGACGGGTTCGGCGTGTCTGTCTGGGACGTGGCCGAGACCGGAATGGACGACATCTTGTTGCGCCAGCGGATGGAGGCGATCGTCGAGGGCCGGATCGATGCGGCCGCGAAGCTCCGCCGCTCCAAGCCGGCCAAGCTCGAGCCGAGCGTCGCTGTGCGTCCCGACGCCTCGCCACGGGCCACGGTCATCGAGGTCCGCTCGTCCAACCAGCCGGGGCTCATCCACACCGTGTGCGCGGCGCTCGCGAGCATCGACGTCTCGGTGCGGTCGGCCCACATCTCCACCCTGGGGCCCCAGGCAGTCGACGTGTTCTACGTCCAGGAGTCCTCCGCGGGCGCACTCTCGGAGGAGCGCTCCGCCTCCGCCGCGCATGCCGTGCGCGAGGCGCTGGCGGACAGCATCACTCCGCAATGAAGGGTCCGGACCGGGTGCGGCTAACCTTGACCACTGGCTCTGACCACCGGCCCTGAGGAACAACACACGTGTTCGCCACGCTTTCTGATCGTCTAGTAGATACCTTCAAGAACCTCCGCGGCAAGGGAAAGCTCTCCGAGGCCGACATCGACGCCACGGGGCGCGAGATCCGTCTTGCGCTGCTCGAGGCCGATGTCGCGTTGCCCGTCGTCAAGGACTTCGTCGCGGCCGTCAAGGAACGGGCCCGTGGCGCTGAGGTCAGCCAGGCGCTGAACCCTGCGCAGCAGGTCATCAAGATCGTCAACGAGGAGCTTGTCGGGATCCTCGGCGGCGAGACCCGACGGTTGCGGTTCGCGAAGAACCCGCCGACCGTGATCATGCTCGCCGGCCTCCAGGGCGCCGGCAAGACCACCCTTGCCGCCAAGCTCGCGCTCTGGCTCAAGGACCAGGGCAAGAGCCCGATGCTCATCGCCGCCGACCTCCAGCGCCCGAACGCCGTCAAGCAGCTCCAGGTCAACGGTGAGCGCGCCGGAGTGACGGTCTTCGCCCCGGAGCCCGGCAACGGCGTGGGCGACCCCGTAGCCGTGGCCCGCGCCGGCGTCGAGGAGGCCAGACGCACCCTGCACGACGTGGTCATCGTGGACACGGCCGGTCGCCTCGGCATCGACGAGGAGCTGATGAAGCAGGCTGCGGACATCCGCGACGCCGTCACTCCCGACGAGGTGCTCTTCGTCGTCGACGCGATGATCGGCCAGGACGCGGTCAAGACGGCCAGGGCCTTCCTCGATGGAGTCGGGTACGACGCCGTCGTACTCACCAAGCTCGACGGTGACGCCCGTGGTGGCGCCGCCCTGTCGATCGCCCAGATGACCGGCAAGCCGGTGATGTTCGCCTCCAACGGCGAGAAGCTCACCGACTTCGACCTCTTCCACCCCGACCGGATGGCCGGCCGCATCCTCGACATGGGCGACCTCCTCACCCTGATCGAGCAGGCCGAGAAGACCTTCGACGCCGACTCCGCGGCCAAGGCCGCCGCCAAGCTGCAGGGCCAGGGTGGCGAGTTCACCCTCGACG
>JBDSXU010000027.1:0-5628 GCA_039926005.1 Marmoricola sp. | reverse complement strand
GCCAGGGTCTCGACGAGCAGCTCGGTCAGGTAGAGCACCTCGACACCACGACTGCGCAACGCCTCCGCGAAGGTGTCGTGCTCCTCCTGGGCGCGGCTCACCCACGGGATGCCGTCGAAGAGCATCTTGTCGTTGTTGCGGGGGGTGAGCCGTTGGAGCTCGGGCCCGGGGCGGTGCAGCATCACCGTGCGCAGCCGTCCGACCTCGCTGGAGACTCCCGGGCTCACGACCGCAGGCGTGGGAATTTCGCTCATGCGTGCAGCCTACGGTCCGTGGGAGGAGACCCGAAGGGGTCAGCGGAGCAACTCCCAGGCGGTCACACCCGCAAGGACGAGGCACACGCCCGCGCCGACGTAGTGAACTGTCGAGAGCTTGATGTATCGCAGCAACACGCGCCCGGCGAGCACCGCCAACCCCGAGACCGTCAGCAGCGCGGCCCAGGCGCCGACGAACACGCTGGCCGGGTGGCCGTACTTGGCGACCATGCTGATCGTCAGCAGCTGGGAGAGGTCTCCCCACTCGGCCGCGAAGAGCACCAGGAAGGACGCCAGCACTGCCTTCAGGCCGGTACGCGGGTCCGCGGCCTTGGCGGCGAACTCCTCCTCCGTCTCCTTCTCCTCGGCGTCGGCTCCGGGGGCGGACCTGAACAGCACGAAAGCTCCGACCAGGAACACCAGCAGTGCCACCGACTTGATCAGCGCATCCGGCAGATAGGTCGCCAGGTGGCCTGCCACCACCGCGAGCAGCGTCTGGACGAGGAAGGCGAGCCCGACGCCGACCCAGACCGCGAGCGGCTTGTAGCGCGTGGAGAGCACCAGGGCTGCGATGAAGGTCTTGTCGGGCAGCTCGACGACGAAGATCGCGACGAAGACGACCGCGACGACCGAGAGATCCATCAGGCGAGCTCCCGTGCGGCGGCGACCGCCTCGGCCATCACGGTCTTCACCGGGCGGCCCAGCGCACGCGCGGCCGCGGCGACGTCGTCGAACTCGGGTTGCACGTTGAGCACCTCTCCGTCGACCCGGGCGACCTTCACGGCAACCCGGTGGCCGTTGATCTCGACCGAGGTCATCTCCCGGTCGAGCTCGTGCTTGTCGACAGCCAACTCTCGCAGGCCGATCGTGGAGGTCTGCCGGTGGATCTCACGCCGTACGACGCCAGCCCGGTCGGCGCCCACCAGCACGCTCAACGTGTGGGCCGGGCGGCCCTTCTTCATCAGGATCGGGGTCAGCCAGGCGTCACTCGCACCGGCCTCCAGCAGGGCGGCGATCACCACCGGCCAGATCCGCGGGTCGAGGTCGTCGACGTTGGTCTCGTAGAGGACAGCGCGTCTGCTCTCAGGGTGCGCGACGGTCGGGTCCGGCTCGACGACAACACCCACGAGCAGCCGCAGCACGTTCGCATGACCGTCCGGGTCGCGTCCCCCGGCACCCACCCCGACCCGGCTGACCGCCATCGCGGGTTGGTGCCCCCAGTCGTCGGCGAGCGCCGTCAGCAGCGCTGCCCCGGTGGGCGTGCAGAGCTCGACGTCCACCGGACCTCCGGAGCTCGGCACGCCACGAAGGAGCTCGACCACCGCCGGCGGCGGAACCGGCAGGCGGCCGTGCTCGGTGCTCACCGTGCCACCCCCCACCGACACTGCCGAGACGACGAGGCGCGCGAGCCCGAGATGGACCATCCCGGCACACGCCCCGATGACGTCGGCGATGGCGTCGAGAGCCCCGACCTCGTGGAAGTGCACGTCCTCGGCCGCCATGCCATGGACGCGACCCTCCGCCTCGGCCAGCCTTGCGAAGACGTCGTGGGCCAGGGAGCGGACGTCCTCGTGCAGTCCGGCACCGCCCAGTAGCCGCTCGATGTCGCGCCAGGTGCGGTGGTGATGGGTGTCCTCGATCTCGACGTGGCAGCGGGTGGCCGCGAAACCCCCCCGGAAGACCTGCTCCTCCACGAGACGTACCTGACCTGGTGCCACCTTCTCCACGGCGTCGGCCATCACCCCCAGCGGGACGCCGGCGTCGGCGAGAGCACCGAGCAGCATGTCGCCGCTGGCCCCCGACGAGGCGTCGATCCAACCGATCACGAGAGCTGCCCCGTGACTGTGTCCGCAGGTGCGTCCAACGAGGGGTGGGCTCGTCGGGCCACCCGGGCCGCGAAGACCCCGGCACCGTAGCCGTTGTCGATGTTCACGACCGTGACCCCGGGAGCGCACGAGTTCAGCATGGCCAGCAGGGCAGCGAGACCACCGAACGAGGCGCCGTACCCGACGCTGGTCGGGACCGCGACAAGGGGTACGCCGCTCAGGCCCCCGACCACGCTGGGCAGCGCGCCCTCCATGCCCGCCACCACGATCAGGCAGTCGGCGGCCGCGAACCGGTCCCGGGCCTCGAGCACACGGTGCAGCCCGGAGACACCCACATCGTCGACGCGCTCGACCTTCGCCCCGTGCACCGCGACCGTCAACGCGGCCTCCGCTGCGACGGAGGCGTCCGAGGTGCCGGCGCTGATCACGGCCACCAGTCCCCGCCCGACAGGAACCGGACCCAGGGTCACGGCACGGGCCACGTCATCGACGACTGCGTCCGGGAGCTCGGTGCGAACGAGGTCCACCGCCTCGTCACAGAGCCGGGTCGCGAGCACAGCGCGCTCTGGGTGCCGTTCGTGCAGGGTCCGCAGGATCCCGACCACCTGGGCGGGAGCCTTGCCTGCGCCGTAGACCACCTCCGGATCCCCCGTGCGCGCAGCCCGGTCGACGTCGACCCGGGCGTAGCCGAGGTCGGCCGTGCGCGGTGCACCTTGGTTCTCGCCGGGGGAATCGGTCACGGACTCAAACTATCCGGTGCGGGTGTGGCGTCTGCCAGGGCTCACTGCGAGGGCTACTCCGGGTGGTTGCCGTCCTCGTCCCCGAGACGGTACGGCGTGGTCACGCCCTGGTACATCAGGTGCGTCACCAGTCCCTGCGCGGCGTGCTTGAGGTTGTGGCAGTGGTCCATCCAGAGGCCGGGGTTGTCCGCGACGAAGGCCACCTCGAAGGACTGGTCGTCCTGCACGTCGAGCGAGTCGAACCACCAGGGGCTTCCGGTCACAGGCTTGCCGTCGCGCGTGAGGACGATCGCGTGGTGCCCGTGCAGGTGCATCGGGTGCACCTGGCCACTGTGGTTGGAGATGGTCACGTGCACGACATCGCCCTCGCGTACGACGAACATCGGCAGGTCGGGGTAGAGGTGGCCGTTGATGGTCCACCAGAGGCCGGGTCGTCCGTCGAAGAAGCCTGGCCTCCGTCCGATGGAGTAGGTGAACCTGCGGTCGGCCCCCGCGGTGGCCAGCGGCACCTCCGCCGGGCTGCCGTAGTGGAGCAGGTCGAGGTGCTTCGTCGGCGGCGGGGAGCCGGGCGCCTTGGCACCCTTGGGGCCGAGAACAAGCCCGGTGCCGCCGAGTGAGACTCGGACACCCGAGCCGTCCGCGGGCACGGTCACCTCGAGGTCCTTCCGGCCGCCCGCGGGCACCAGGACCGACCTTCCGTCGACCTCGGTGGGCTGGTTCACGTCGTGGCCATCGGTGGCGACCAGCCGGTATGGCGAGCTCGTCCACAGCGCCTGCGGCCCGTTGTCGGTGTTGACCACGCGCACGCGCACCCGTTGCCCCGGCGCAGCCTCGACGTCATGGAACCCGGCCCTGCCGTTGACGGTCTCCTTGCCGTCGTAGAGGTGCAGCAACGCCAGCACTTCCTGGACGCCCTTGTCGGGAGTCTTCGGGTCGATCACGATCGGCCCGAGCAGCCCGCCCGCGACCTGCTCGTGGGAGATCTGGTGGGAGTGGTACCAGTACGTGCCGACGTGGGGTGCGACCCAGCGGTAGGTGTAGTCCTGGCCAGGCTTGATCGCGTTCTGGGTGACCCCGGCGACGCCGTCCTCGGCGTTCGGCACGTCGACACCGTGCCAGTGGATCGCGATGCCGTCGGTGACATTGGCGTTGTGCACGTGCACCTCGACGAGCTGGCCGACGGTCGCCTCGATGGGTGGTCCCGGCGAGGTGTCGTTGACGGTGTAGCCCTCGACCTTGCGGCCGTCGGCCAGCCGCACCGTTCCCTGTCGAGCGGTCAGGTCGACCACGACATCGGGCTTGCGCCCCTTCGGGGTCTCCAGCGCCGCGACGCTGTTCTCGCCGGCCATTTGGTCCATCCCCGCCGTGTGGTCGTGCCCGGCCGCCGGGTGCGGACCACCGCCGTAGTCCATGTATCCCATGTCCATCACGGAGTACGACGAGGGCAGCCTGCTGTTCCACCACATCCAGCCCAGCGGTACGACGATCGCCAGCGCGACAACGACACCGACCAGGACCCTGACCCGGTCGCGGAGGGTCACGTGACCGCGGCGGCCTCTTGTGCCGACGCGTCCGCAGCCACGGCGCTGGCCTGCTTCGCCGCACGCGCGCCGAGACCCGCGACCGCGAACGCGTTGACGGCGTGGAGCGCGCCGACCGCCGGGGCACCGAAGGCCGCGATCGCGAGCACCCACTGCAACAGGACCGCGAGGAACACGAAGCCGGCCCACTTCACGCCACCCGGGATCTTGGCGAAGAACGAGAGGATGAGCAGGATGATGGCGAGCAGGCTGATCAAGATCGCCCCGACGCTGTGGATGTTCATCCCGATCGCGCCGTCGAAGCCGGTGCGGTCGTCGACCAGTGACTTGTTCAGCAAGTCCCCGTCGTCGACGAAGTGCAGCACTCCGAACATGGCGAAAGCGATGGCGGCAGCCTGGATGACGACCAGCCCGGAGATGGTGAGGCCAAGAACTCGGTAAGCAGCGCGCATCGGAGGTCCTCCCAGAGATTCAGAGGCCCACATCTTGCACTGCGGAACCGCCCCTGGCGTGGATTTCAGGGCTTCGGACTAGTCCATCGTCCTGACAAATCCCATGAGAGTCACTCAGACCGGAACGAGTCGCCCGGGTAGACGCCGAGGATCTTCACGTCGGTGGTGAAGAAGTCGAGCTCCTCGAGCGCGCGCTTCAACGGGGGGTCCTCCGGGTGTCCGTCGACCTCGGCGAGGAACTGGGTCGCGGTGAAGTGACCGCCGACCATGTAGCTCTCCAGCTTGGTCATGTTCACGCCGTTGGTCGCGAAGCCGCCGAGCGCCTTGTAGAGGGCGGCCGGGAGGTTGCGAACGTTGAAGATGAAGCTGGTGACGACCGGTCCGTTGCCCAGCGGCGCCTCGACGTACTCCCGGGAGAGCACCACGAAGCGGGTGGTGTTGTGCTCCTCGTCCTCGACGTCACGGGCCAGCACCTCGAGCCCGTAGGTCTCGGCTGCCAGCGGCGGCGAGATGGCAGCCTGGGTGAGGTCGCCCGACTCGGCAACCTCACGGGCGGCCCCCGCGGTGTCCCCCGACATCACCGGCCGCAGTCCGTGCTCCCGGATCACCTTGCGGCACTGTCCGAGCGCGTGGACGTGGCTGTGCACGGTCTTGATGGTCCCCAGCGAGGCGCCGGGCAGGGCCATCAGCGCGAACTGGATGCGCAGGAAGTGCTCGCCGATGATGTGCAGGTCGGAGCCGGGCAGGAAGTGGTGGATGTCGGCGACCCGACCGGCGATCGAATTGTCGATCGGGATCATCGCCAGCTCGGCCAG
>JBDSXU010000026.1:0-2378 GCA_039926005.1 Marmoricola sp. | reverse complement strand
GTCACCCACGGCTTCAGCACCCGGCTCCTCCTCGACCTGTGCGCCGGCGTGGCACCCGGGAGCACCGAGAAGGCACTGGTCGAGATGAGCGCGGCGGGCGTCAGCGTCAGCTGACCAAGCTCGCCATCGACGCCTGCTACCGGCCCTTGAAGTCCGGGCGGCGCCTCTCGGTGAAGGCTTTCATCCCTTCCGCGCCGTCTTCGGTGCGCAGGAGTACCGACTGCCCAGCGCGCTCTCGGGCGAAGGCCTCCTCGAGGCCGCCGAGGGTGGCTGCGTTGACCGCCTTCTTGGTGGCGGCGAGGGCCAGGGGTGCTCCCCTCGAGAGCCGCCGCACGATCTTGGCGAGGCCCTCGGCGTAGTCCGCCTCGGCGAACACATGCGAGACGAGACCCGCGGAGAAGGCCTCCTGCGCCGACAGAGGGTCGGAGAGCAGGGCGAGGCGCATGGCGCGGGCACGTCCCACCGACGCGGCGACCGTGTGGGTGGCGCCGCCGTCGGGCATCAGCCCGATCTTGGTGAACGCGAGGGTCAGCGCCGCAGATTCGGCGGCCACAACGAGGTCGCAGGCGAGCGCGACCGACATCCCCACCCCGGCCGCGATCCCATTGAGGCCGCAGACCACGGGTCTGTCCAGCTCGGTGATGGCTCGAATCATGTGGTTGGCGGCGTCGAGGGAGCCGGCGTCGTACTTCTCCTGGGCCGCCTCCCCACCCAGGTCCGCGCCTGCCGAGAACGCGGCACCGTTTCCCGTGACCACCACCACCCGGACGTCGTCGCGAGTCGTGGCCCCGCGCAGCTCCTCGATGACCTCCTTGACCATCTCACCCGTGAGCGCGTTGAACTGTTCGGGCCGGTTGAGGGTCAGCCACAGCGCACGGTCCTCGAGTCGGACCTCGAGATCACTCATGACGCGCCCAGGTTCTGGATCCATGGAGCTCATCCAAGACGTTGACAGTTTTACTGTCAACGTCATGTGCGTCAGCGGCGAGTGGGCGTTAGGGTCGGTGGATGGTTCGAGTACTGGTCATCGCCGACGAGGAAGCGCCCAACCTGCATGCCCGAACGCTTCGCGACCTCGCTCCCGGCCTGATCCTGGCCGCGGGTGACCTGCCCTGGGACTACCTCGAGTTCGTCGCCTCGTGCGTGGACGCGCCGATGGTGTTCGTGCCCGGTAACCACGACCCTGCGCTGCGGCCGGCGAGGTGGAGTCCCTTCGCCGTCTATGACGCCGACGGTGTCTCGGATCACGACCCCCGCCCACACGGTGCGACGAACGCCGACCAGTCGGTCATCGAGGCGGCCGGGCTACGCATCGCCGGCCTCGGCGGCTGTGTGCGCTACAAGCCCGGCCCCCATCAGTACACCCAGAGCCAGTACGACGGTCGCGCCCGTCGGCTCCTGCGGCGAGCGAGGAGGGGCGGCCCTGTCGACATCCTGCTCACCCACGCCCCGCCCTTCGGGCTCGGAGACGGGGAGGACCGGCCCCACGAGGGCATCAGGGCCCTGCACTCGGTGATCGACCGGCTCGAGCCCTCATGGCACCTGCACGGCCACGTTCACCCCTACGGTCAGGTCATGCCCGACCGCCACGTGGGCGCCACGACCATCACGAACGTGATCCCGTGGAAGGTGCTCGACGTAACACCCAGGTCCTCGCTCGCGGAGGCCGCCGCCCCCTGACGGGGTGGACAATGGAGTCATGGCAACCCCACAGGTCGATGCCGAGACCGACTTCCAACGTGCCCGCCGGCACCAGGTCCTGTCGCGCCTGGCTGGATACCTGCGGCAGGACGCCGCAGAGGCCAACGAGACCCTGTCCTTCGACGAGGTCGTCGCGGCCCTGGGTCGACGTGGGGAACGCTCGCTCGGCGTGATGCCGGTGAAACTGGACCAGATCGTCGGGTCGGTCGACAAGGTGCGTGACTTCGACCGGCGGTTCCGCCCGACGTCCGACCGGAGCAGGCAGCGCTGGGAGCGCCTCGCGGAGAAGAGCCGGCTGGGTGAGTACCTCCCCCCGATCGAGGTCTACAAGCTCGGCAACCTCTACTTCGTCCGTGACGGCCACCACCGGGTCTCGGTCGCCCGGATGCACGGCGCCACCGAGATCGACGCCGACGTCACCGAGATCGACACGGTGATGTCCACCGACGGGCTGGGCGGCCGTCGCGACCTCGAAGGCCGGAACTGGGGGCTGCGCTTCCTCAAGCGGGTGCCGCTGACGGGAGAGCGCCGGGCCGAGATCAACTGCACCGATCCGGCCGACTACCACCGCCTTGCGGAGATGGTCGAGGCGTGGGCCTGCCGCCTGATGCACGAGGAGGGCAACTACTTCGACAAGCCCACCATGGCGATCCGGTGGTTCGACGAGGAGTACACCC
>JBDSXU010000025.1:0-2198 GCA_039926005.1 Marmoricola sp. | reverse complement strand
GCGTCCTGGTCCCAGTTGTCGAACTCGGGGTCGTTCTCCTCCAGCATCAGCCGCACCCGCTCGGCGAAGACGTGGTGGACGTCGCGAACGTGGCAGGCGTACTCCAGTCGGGACCACACGTGCTCGGCGGGGCGGACCGCGAAGTCGGCATCGGCCAGCACCTCATACCAGCCACGGGTGTTCTCGTGGATCCGGTCGGCCAGCTGTTCGCGGGCGATCGCGTCAGGGTCGAACCCACAGTCGCGGCAGGGTCGGTCGACGACCCAGGTCCAGTCCTTGGTGTCCGGCTCGATACTCACCCGAAGATTGTGCCCACCCGGCCCTCAAGCATGCCACCCGGGCCTGCCGCGCCCCCGGACCAGTCGCGACGCGGGGCCTGCGAGCAGCGAGACGAGCAGCACGAGGACCGCGAGCACCAGCCACCCGAGAAGGTAGTTGCGGGGCAGGATCGTCGGGTTGTCCGGACGCGCACCGAACCTGCCCAGCACCGGGATCGCAGTGATGGTCACCGTCGCGAGGACGATCACCCCCACGGTGACTCGCACGCGGGCCCTGGACGGCAGCACCCGGGTTGCCAGCACGGTGACGGCGATGGTGATTGGGGCGATGACCCCGTCGTGGATCACCACTCCGCCGGCCAGCCACAGCACGGCGTTGACGATGTCGGGGAGGTCCAGCTGCAGGAGGCGGAGCCCCCCGAAGGCACCCATGGCCACCCCCACTGCGCCGATCAGCAGTCGGGTCCTCATGAGACAGCCTCGATCCGGGTGACCCACTTGGTCTGGAAGACCCCTGGCCGGTTGGGCGCGATCAGCCGGCAGGGGAAGCCGTGGTCGATGGTGAGATCGTCACCGTTGAGCTTCAGGGCGAGCAGCGTGAGCGAGTCGCGGGCGAACGACGCGGGGATCTGGGTGACGCCGAAGGCGCCCTTGGTCTGGAGCGACTTGATCCGCAGGTTCGCCTCGTGGGGGACGCCCACCAGGTCGAGCAGCTCGGAGAACCGGACGCCGGTCCACTCGGCCCCGGCGCTCCATCCCTCGACACAGGCGATCGGCAGCTGGTGAACGCGCTGTTTCATCCCCTCGAGGTCAGCGCGATTCAGGGTGACCTCCCGGTCACCGTTGGCGAGAGTCAGCGTGAACGCCGGGTCCATCGCCGTCTTCAGCACACCGGCCGCCCTGGCGGACCTGTTGATCGGCACGCCCTGGGGCCCTTCGCCCGTGCGTACGGCGAAGACCGAGATCTTGCGCAGGAAGGGGACGGTGTTGCCGGCAGCCGCGATCACGGCCACCCCGGAGGCGAGGAGCGCGGCGCGCAGGATCGTGCGACGACTGGGGCCGGCATGTGGCTTCTCGGGTTCGGGCAGCGGCGCGGCGTACGCCCCGCGGATGATCGGCAGCTTCACCGCGATGTGCACCACCAGTGCACCGATCGCGATCCAGGCGAGCGCGTAGTGGGTCGGGCGGAAGGAGAACGACCAGGGGTACCACTGCGCCGCGTTCGCCACTCCGGTCGTGAGCTGGAAGATCGAGGCTGCGACCAGGACCGCGATCGAGGCCTTCTCGGTGAGGTTGAGGAGCAGCGGCCGGAGCCTTCCGAACGGCACCTCGCCGAACAGCTTGGGGTAGACGCTCCAGAGCTTCACGAGGAGCAGCGGGATCGCGGCCGTGCCGGAGAGGACATGCACACCCTGTGTGATCCGGTAGCCCCAGACCGGCCGCGCGGGCGGCAGGAAGGGTGCGTCGTGGAGGTAGTACCAGTGGCTGAGCAGGCCGGTCAGGAAGCACAGCCCGAAGGCGACACCGAGCCAGGTGCCGATCCGCGCGGTGAGGCGTTCGTCGCGCAGTGGCGAGGAGAAGGACGCCTCGGTCGGGATCGGCGGGCGCTTCATCGCGTCAGCACCGCGAACCATCGTCCGTGGTGCTCGCCCACGTGCTGCACGTCCATCCCGGCGTCGACGGCCAGCGACTCGATCGCGTCCGGCCCCACCCGTGCCCAGGGGAACGTCGCAGACCTGCGGCGGTGCGTCGCGATGCGGGCGGCGTGGAAGCTGACGCCGGTGCCGGGGGCGGCGAGGTCGCAGACCACCCGACCGGTGCTCTCCAGCAGCTCGGCGGCGCGACGCAGGAGCTTGCGAGGTGCTCCGCCGATGCCGATGTTGCCGTCGGCCAGCAGCACCGTGTCCCAGCGGCCTTCCC
>JBDSXU010000024.1:0-3894 GCA_039926005.1 Marmoricola sp. | reverse complement strand
GCCGACTCGTCGCTGAAGGGACTCACGGCGGCTCCCGGGACGATCGCGGTCCCGACGAAGGCGGCCCCGAACCCGTGGTAGGGCGCCATCACCTCGAGCCCGGCCCGCTCCACGCCCATCAGGCGCTCGCTGAGGGTGCCCGCCCCGGCGAGGACGGTGGCGCTGCGCTCGCGGTGGGTGACCTGGATCCGCCGGTAGAACTCCTGGACCAGCTGGTCCTTGCTTGCGAACCAGTAGTACGCGTTGCTGGGTGCGACGCCCGCCTCGGTGGCGACCGCGCGCATCGTCGTCCCGGCGTACCCCCGCTCCTCGAAGAGCCGGATCGCGGTGTCGAGGATCAGCTGACGCGTGTCCGCGGTCATGCTCGGCTCGTTTTGAACATGTTCAAGAGCGTACTTGAACATGTTCAATTCCGCCATGCTCAGCACCCAGGAGGCGAACAACGAGGCTTCAGGACCATGTCGCTGGGCCCTGTCGGTGACGCGACCTAGCAGTCCGTCGCGGCTAAGGATCGGGGGGCTGGCGGCGTCCAGGTGCGTGCATCGCAAGGCGGCGGAGCGAGGCATACCGGGATTTCTGTCGAGCTTCGCCAACGCGGCGAGGTGCGTGCCTGGGCGTCGCCGGGCCGAGAGCTAGGCGCGACGGGCTACTAGGTTGGCTCCGTGACCCGGGACACCTTGTCGAGCATCCACCTGCGGCGTACCGAGGAGAACTCCGCCGACATCGAGGCGGCGGAGCGGTTCGGCCCACGCGTGGGCATTGCCAGCGTGCTCGCCCACCTGAACCGCAGGGCCGTGCGCACTCGCGTGCCCGGTCGGGCGGTCGAGTGGGGGTTCCGGTGGAACGACTCCGACGTGAACACCCAGCGGTGGTGGCCCCAGGGCATCACCAACTCGGCCGACGCCAGCGACACAGAGGACATCGACGGCCGGAGACTGTTGATGACGAGCTGGTACTCCAAGGTGGTGAGCGGGAAGAATCGCGGCAGCCGGATCACCGTCGTCGACATCGACACCCTGGAGTACCGCCACATCTTGTTGGTGGTCCCGGAGAGGGCGCGGAACGGCAAGGTCGAGCTGCGGCCGCTGCTCGTGCATGCCGGCGGCCTGGTGTGGTGCGGTCCCCATCTGCACGTGGCCGGCACCCTGCGTGGCCTGTTCAGCTGCCTGGTCGACGACATCATCCGGGTGGCCTCGACCGAGTCGACCTTCGGCTATCGCTACGTGTTGCCGGTGCGGTTCGCCTACGACGCGGACGCGACCGAGGGGGTCGAGAAGATGCGCTACTCGTTCCTGTCCCTCGACCGTGGCTCGCAGCCACCACAGCTGGTCGCGGGCGAGTACGGCGCGGCCGACATGACGCGGCGCCTGGTGCGGTTCCCGCTCGATCCCGCGACCTACCACCTGGCCGCGCACGAGGACAGCACTTCGCGCCCGGTCTGGCTCGACGAGCGCGGGCTCGGCCACATGCAGGGAGCGGTCGTGGTCGGGGACACCTACTACGTCACCTCCAGCCGGGGCAGTCGGCGCCTCGGCAAGATGTACGTCGGCGAGCCCGGCACGTTCCGGGGCTTCCCCAGGTCCCTCCCGGTCGGTCCCGAGGACATCTCCTACTGGCCGTCGACCGACCTCTTGTGGTCACTCACGGAGTACCCCGGACGTCGCTTCGTCTTCGCCATGAAGCGCTCAAGGTTCGACCGCCGGAGTCGTTGACCCTCGCTGTGTCCCAGTCAGCGGGTCGATCGCAGGTCACTGCGCCGGCGACACCGCGTCGGGAGACGCGGACTCGCTCGGTGTCAGCAGAGCGCAGGGGTCGGGCGGGGTGCCGTCGCCGGGAATCACTGACGGGATCACCGTGGGGATGACCGAGGGTTCGGCTGCACCCGGTTCGGGGGAGACCGACGGGTCGGGCAGGCACGTCAGTGACGGGTCAGGCGAGGGGTCAGGCGTGGGGTCAGGGGTCGGGTGCGATGTCGGGTCAGGGGCAGTGCCGGGATCGGGGTCCGCGGAAGGCGAAGGCACCGCGGGGGGCGTGCCGGGGTCCGAGGACACGGCAGGCCCGGTGTTGCTCGCCGGTGGGGTGCCGGCCGGTGTCGACGAACCGCCCGTTGGCTCTGACGAGGTGGACCGCTTGCTCTTGGGCGGTGAGGAGTGGCGGGTCTGGCCGGCGGCGGCGTTCGTCAGCTGGGTCTCGTCCGGGAGAGCTGGCATCGCCCATGCGCCGAGAGCCGGCGCCGACGGCAGGCCGGTGAGGTCAGCGGCATCGAAGACCGTCTTCCAACCCAGGACGATGTGGAGGTATCTCACCGAGTGGTTGTAGGCCAGCACTGCCTCGGTGAGACCGTCACTGGTGGCCAGGTCCCGTCCACTCGCACAGAGGTAGACCATGGCCGCGCCGGCGGCGTCGAAGATGTCCTGAGGGTCCCGGACGCCGTCGTCGTCCAGGTCGAGGCCGACCACGCGCCAGCTGGCCGGGACGAACTGCATCGGGCCCAGCGCGCGGTCCCAGTCCTTGTTCCCGTCCCAGCGGCCGTCGTCGGTGTCCGGAATCTTGGCAAAGCGGTCGCCGTCGAGGACCGGGCCAAGGATGCCGGGAACCACTCGGTTCTGCGCATCGATCGTCTCGGTCGCGAGGTTGCCGGACTCCACCTGGCCGATGGCAGCCAGCAGCGACAAAGAAAGGTTGCAGGCGGCGGGTGCCACGGCCACTGCCCTCGTGTACGCGTTGATCAGCTCGGGACGAACGTCCTGGGTCGAGCGCACGGCCGCAGCCGAGGCCCGTGCCAGTCCCCGAGTGTTCGTCGAGAGACCACCGTGGACGACCACGGGGTCCTTCTGTCCGGGAACGGTCAACGAAGCTTCGACGAGGGGCAGCGGGCGCGTGCCGTTGCTCTCGGGCTCCGCCGAGCTTGCCCGGATCGCGTGGCCGCCGGCCAACACGATCAGCACGCTCGCTGACAGTGCGGCCACGCGGATCTTGTACTTCATGCTCCGAGCCCCCTTCGCACCGACGGTGCCGAGAAACCGTCCGCGCCTTGGGAGAAGTCTCCGTTGCGAACCCGGATCAACCAAGTCGAAACCTCCCCGGGCGGGTTATTGCCCTCACCCGTCTAGACCTCGTGCAGCGCGACGGCGCGGACATGCATTGCAGCCTAGTGCGTAGCCGGCGGGGGTGCCCCACGTCGCGCTGCGGGAGGAGCCCTCGGCGATCACCGGGCAGTGGGTGCCCACGAAGTTGGTCGGCATGCAGCGGTTGCAGTGGATGCACAGTGACGGGGTCGCCGCATCGGCCGCGATCCGATTGACGAGGTCAGGCTCACACAGCAGGGCACGGCCCATCGCGACGAACTCGAAGTCCTCGTCCGCTGGCAGTCTGGATCGCCTCCTCGAGCGTGATCCCGCCGCTCACCCCGTCCGACATGTTCAGCTTGGTCAGGATGGCTATCCGGCTCCCAACCGCGCCGCGCACGGCGCGAAGGATCCCCCGGCCCACCTTCGCCCGGGTGGCCGCGACAGCGTGGGCCTCTGTGATCCGCTCGATGTCCGAGACCTTGGCCCTGCGGGAGATGCCACCGGACATGTTGGGGAAGCGAGTGCTCGGGGACAGCGCCGGGAGCTTGTTGCCGCGTGGGTCGCCACGGGACCGGCGTGGCCGATCTGGGCGGAGATCGCGGCACCCTCGGCATGCACGGCGTCGGTGAGGGTCCGCAGGCCGGGCATCGCCTGGTCGGTCCACAGGATCTGGTCGGGAGAGGTTCGTCCTTCCGGCGCGACCGCGCAGTAGGCGACCGTGGTCATCCCGACCCCACCGGCGGCGTACGCCCGGTGGAAGTCGACGAGGTCGGTGGTGACCCTCGAGCGATGGCTCAGACCCTCGTACGTCGCTGCCTTCAGC
>JBDSXU010000023.1:0-8001 GCA_039926005.1 Marmoricola sp. | reverse complement strand
TGACGTGCTCTACGAGGACCGCATGGTCCAGCTCCCGGTCGACCTGGCGGAGGGCGATGAGGTCCGGTTGCTGTCGGCGGGTGCCTACACCAGCTGCTATTCCAGCGTGGGCTTCAACGGCTTCGCGGCGCTGCCCACCCGCACTCGGTCGTCGTGAGGTGACGTCACTCGACGCCCTGACCAGACGCGTCATCGCGTCGCACGCGATGGCGGCCTGCGCCGTGGCCCTGCCCTGGCCGCTCCTGCTGGTGATGGTCGAGGACCGCAGCAACGACCCGCTGCTGCTCGGGCTGGTCGGTGCTGCCCGGATGCTCCCCTACGTCTTGTTCTCCTGGGCCACGGCACAGCTCGCCGACGTCATGCGCCGGGACCTGATCGTCCGGGTGACGCTCGTGGTGCGCGCCGCGCTGCTCCTGACGGCGGCCGTGGCGGTGGTCACCGATCACGTCTGGACGGCCGTTGCCGCATCCACGTTGACCGTTGCCGTCGGAACCCCGGCCTATCCCGCCCAGGTGGCCGCCATGCCCGGCATCGCGGGCGCCCAGCGGCTCCGCGCCACCGACCTCCTCGTCACCATCGAGGTGGCGGCCTTCGTCGTCGGCGCCGCGCTCGGCGGGCTCCTGCTCAACCCCTCCACGCGCGTCATGCTTCCCTGGATGCCGGTGGTGCTGACCGTGCTCGCGCTGCTGATGATCTGCCGGGTGTCGATGCCCGCACCGAAGCGACAGCCGGGGCAGGAGCGCCGCCCCTCGCCGTACGCCGCTCTCCGCGCGGCACCTGCAGCACGACGTGCTATCGCCGTGATGGCAGCGACCAACCTGGTCATCGCTCTCGTGGCCATCGGGCTGCTGCCACTGGCACGGGACAGCTGGTCCTCAGACTCCGCCGGCTACGGGCTGGCCACCGGGGTGCTCGGCTTCGCCGCCTTCGGGGCGCCACTGCTCCGTCGTCTCGGGCGCTCCCCCGAGCACTCGATCCGCTGGGGGCTCGTCCTCCTTGCCACTGGCCTGGTCCTCGTCGTACCCGTCCCTTCGCTGGGATGGTCCCTCGCTCCGCTCGCGCTGGCCGGCGCCGCCGCGGTCAGCGTCGAGGCAGGCGCGACCGCGGTCCTGCAGGAACATGTCGATGACGAGGTCCGGGCCACAGTGCTCGGGATCAACGACACGGTGATCGTCGCGGCGGCCCTCCTCGGATCGCTGGTGGCACCGCTCGCGGTCGACTTCATCGGCGGTGCGGCGCTGCTGAGCGGACTGGCACTCGCGATCCTGGTGGTGGCGTGCTGGGCCCGGCCGCGTCAGGCCGCCTCCGACCATCCGGGGGCTAACGTCGGGGGCACTCGTCTGGAGGCACATGAACCCGCCGCACCCCGCATCGCGCCTGCGATGGACCGCACCCCTGGTCGCGCTCCTGTTCGCAGCGAGCGCCTGCTCGCAGTCGAGCAACTCCGAAACCCAGGCGTCGACCTCCCACACCAACGTGCAGAGCTCACCCCAGAGTCCGCAGAAGTACGTCGCGCTCGGTGACTCCTTCACCTCCGCCCCGCTCGTGCCGGTCACCGACGTCGCAAACGGGTGCTTCCGCTCCTCGGCCAACTACCCGGCCCTCGTCGCGCGCAAGCTCGGTGCGGACCTCGACGACCACAGCTGCGGTGGAGCTCGCCTTGTCGACCTCACGACCAGCCAGTTCCCGGACGTGCCGCCCCAGCTCTCGGCGGTCAAACCCGGTGTCGATCTGGTGACGATCGGGATCGGCGGGAACGACGAAGGCGTCTTCCGCAAGCTGACCCGCAAGTGTCCCGAGCTTCTCGCCTCGGATCCCGGTGGTGCACCCTGCCGGGCGTTCATGACCTCCCGGGGCCACGACGTCTTGCTGGGGGCCCTGAGGAACACCAGCAAGAAGCTCGGGCGGATCCTCGAGGAGGTGCGCACCCGGGCACCCAACGCTCAGGTGATCGTCGTCGGCTACCCACAGATCGTCTCCGCCGACCACACCTGCGCCAAGCTTCCGCTGGCGAAGGGTGACTACGCCTACGCGGCGAAGGTCAACGTGGCGCTCAACAAGGCGCTGCGCGACGCCGTGCTGGCGAGCGGCACGTCCTACATCGACGTCTGGGCGGCGAGCAAGCGACACGACATCTGCTCTGCCGACCCGTGGGTGAACGGATCGGCGGGCGACCAGAAGCGCGCGGCGGCCTACCACCCGTTCGCGAAGGAGCAGGAGGCTGTCGCCCGTCTCGTGCTCACCGCCACCCGCGACTGAACACCTCATCGGGCTCGCCCAGCGGCTCGGGCGCGTCCGCGTCGGTGCGGAGGGCGCCTCAGACCGAACCGTGCTCGAGCAGATGCCTGAAGGCATCCTCGTCGAGAACGGGTACGCCGAGCTGCTCGGCCTTCTCGGCCTTGGACCCCGGGTTTTCGCCGACGACGAGGTAGTCGGTCTTCTTCGAGACGCTGGAGGACGACTTCCCGCCGCGGATGAGGATCGCCTGCTTGGCACCGTCGCGGCTGAACTCGACCAGTGAGCCGGTCACGACGACGGTCAGGCCCTCCAGGGTCCGGGGGGTGGACCGGTCCCTCTCGTCGGCCATCGTGACACCGGCCGCACCCCAGTTGTCGACGATCGCGCAGTGCCACTCGACGGCGAACCACGCCACCACGGCCTCGGCGATGGTCGGGCCGACGCCCTCTGCGGCCGCGAGCTCAGCCTCGGACGCGGCGCGGATCCTTTCCATCGAGCCGAACTCCGTGGCCAACGCCCGGGAGGCGGTGGGACCGACGTGTCGGATCGAGAGTGCGACCAGCACTCGCCACAGAGCAGCCTGCTTGGCCTTGCCGAGGTTGTCGAGCAGCCGCTGGCCGTTGGCCGAGAGGACCGGGTCCTCACCCTCGTCCTTCTTCGGCGCGCGGGTGAACAGCGGAGCCCTGCGCAGCTTCTCGGAATCGAGGTCGAAGACGTCGCCCTCGTTCTCGATCACGCCGGCGTCGAGCAGCGCCACTGCGGCTTCGAAGCCGAGCCCCTCGATGTCGAAGGCCCCGCGGCCGGCGACGTGGAAGACCCGCTCACGCACCTGTGCCGTGCAGAACTGGTGATTGGGGCAGCGGAGGTCCTTGTCGCCCTCCTTCTCCTGGACCAGCGTGGTCCCACAGGCGGGGCACTCGGTCGGCATCACCCACTCGGCCAGGCCTTCTGGGCGCAGCCCCTGAACCGGGCCGAGGATCTCGGGGATCACGTCGCCGGCCTTGCGGAGGATCACTGTGTCCCCAGGACGCACGTCCTTGCGCTTGACCTCGTGTGCGTTGTGCAGGGTGGCCCGCTCCACCGTCGAGCCGGCGACCTTGATCGGCTTCACCACCCCGAACGGGGTCACCCGACCGGTGCGGCCGGTGTTGACCTCGATCGAGATGAGCTCGGTGTTGACCTCCTCGGGCGGATACTTGTAGGCGATCGCCCACCGCGGCGCCCGACTCGTCGACCCGAGCCGACGTTGGAGTCTGACGTCATCGACCTTGACCACGACCCCGTCGATCTCGTGCTCGACGTCGTGGCGATGCTCTCCGTAGTGCTCGACGAACTCCTCGACCCCCTTGAGTCCCTGCACGACCTTGACCCGATCGCTGGTCGGCAGGCCCCACGCCTCGAGCGCGGCGTAGGCCTGCGACTGGGCCATGGGCTCGAAGCCCTTGCGGGCGCCGATGCCGTGGCAGACCATCCCGAGCGCGCGGGTCGCTGTGACCTTGGGGTCCTTCTGACGCAGAGACCCGGCGGCAGCGTTGCGTGGGTTGGCGAACATCGCCTTGCCGGCGTCGACCATCGACTCGTTGAGCCGTTCGAAGGCCAAGACGGGCAGGAAGACCTCGCCACGCACCTCGAGCAGGCCCGGCTGCGCGAACTCCTTGCTCTTCTTGAGGCGGTGGGGGATCGAGTCGATCGTCTTCACGTTGGGCGTGACGTCCTCTCCCGTCCGGCCGTCGCCGCGGGTCAGAGCACGGACCAGACGGCCGTCCTCGTAGAGGAGGTTGATCGCGAGACCGTCCACCTTGAGCTCACAGAGGTAGGCGGGGTCGGTGATCCCGTCCCGAACCAGCCTCGCCGCCCACGTCTCGAGCTCCTCGTAGGAGAACGCGTTGTCGAGGCTCTCCATCCGCTCGAGGTGGTCGACTGCGGTGAACTCGGTCGAGACGGCACCGCCGACCTTCTGGGTCGGCGAGTCGGGCGTGCGCAGGTCGGGAACCTCCTCCTCGAGCTCCTCGAGCCTGCGCAGCTTCACGTCGAAGTCGGCGTCGGACAGCGTCGGGTCGTCCCGGACGTAGTAGCGCCACCGGGCGTCCTCGACCTCCTCGGCCAGCGCGCGGTGCTCCTGGCGCAGGTCGGCGAGGGGGTCCGTCGCGGCGGTGTTGTCGGTCTGCGATTCCGTCACGGGCCCATCCTGCCGTGCCGCACCGACAGGGTGGGAGGAGGACCGGGCGCACGCGTCGCCGAAAGCATCGTCGGTGGGAGGAATGCCTCGTCCCCACGAGTGGTTGACGCTGGCAATGACTTCCGACACCTCCACCGACACCGCCTCCGGCGCTCGCCGCGTCCCCCTCCTGGTCGGCCTGCTCTTCGGGTTGGCAGGACTGGGCAGCTCCTCGGCAGCGATCGCACTCCCCGTGATCGGCTCGGACCTCGGCGTCAGCACGGGTGTCGGGGCGTGGGCGATCAGCCTGTACGCGCTGATGCTCGCGGTCGCCACCGCTGTCTACGGGCGGGTCTCCGACCTGGTCGGCATGCGACTCCCGCTGGTCGTCGGCGTCACACTGATGACCGTTGGCGCGCTCGCCGGCGCTCTGGCCCCCAACTTCGGGGTGCTGCTGGTGGCTCGGATCCTTCAGGGCGCCGGGGCCGCCGCCGTACCGACCCTCGGCGTGGCCATCGTCAGCGCGCGCTTCTCCGGCTCCGCCAAGGGCATCGCACTGGGGAGGGTCGCCGGGATGGCCGCGGCCGTCAGCTGCCTCGGTCCGCTGGCCGGTGGCGTGGTCGAGGGCCTGCTCGGCTGGCGGGTGGTGATCGCGCTGCCGATGCTCGGGATCCTGCTCCTACCGCTGTTGTGGCGCTCGATCCCGACGCAGGGCAGCGGTGCACGGCTCGACCTGATCGGCGCCGCTCTGGTGGCCGCGACGGCCGCCGGCGTCGTGCTGCTGGTGCAGTCGCCGTCGACCGGACCACTCGTCGCCGTCGTCGGAGGCGTGCTCGCGGTGCTCGGGGTCCCTGCGGTGGCCGCGTGGGTCCGTCGTCGACCGAACGGATTCCTCCCGATCGCGGTGATCCGCAACCCCGCCGTCGTACGCAGCGCGCTGGCTGCCGGCGCCGTCCCCGCCGCCTGGTTCGCGCTGCTGATCGCCGTACCGGCCGTCCTGGTAGGGCAGGGCTGGGAGCCGTGGCAGGTCGGCGTGGCCCTGATCCCGAGCGCCGTGACCGGATTGATGGCCCCTCGCGTCGCAAGCCCTGTGCTGAACAGCGTGGGTCCGACCAGGTCGCTCGCGCTCGCAGCGCTGATCTCCACCGTGGCACTGGTGGTCGCCTCCCTGGGGGCGTACGCCGGCTCGGCGATCCTGCTCGTGACGGCCGTCGTCGGGGTCACCTTTGCGTTCGGCCTGGGCCAACCCGCCCTGATGGAGGCCGTCGGTGACGCGGTCGGCGACGACGTCCGCGGGGTCGCCCTCGGCGTGGCCACCCTGTTCTTCCTCGTCGGCGGCGGTGTCGGCTCCGCGGTCGTGGGCGGGCTCGGCGAGGTCCTCGGCACACCGTGGGCCCTGCTCCTGCTCACGGTCCTGCCGCTGGCCGGCATCGCCGCGCTGGGGCGTCAGCGCCGAGTCGCCCCCGTCGAGCAGCTCGAACTTGCCGACTGAGCGGTTTGCTACGGCCGCCCCAACCGGGGAGGGTGGTGGAGGTCACCCTGCCGAAACGAAACATCCAGCGCCTCGCGAGCGTCCTACCAGGGAGACGCACACCTTCGACCCCACGGGAAACATGCCACACGACAACGACCAAAAGACCGAGCGAACCCTCGGACTCTCCCCTGCGCAGATCGCGGGCAGCGCCCTCTCGGCGATGTCTGCGGCCTTCGTCGCTTCGTGGGCGGGTACGACGGGCACACTGATCGGCGCCGCCGTCGGCAGCGTCGTGGCCACGATCGGCGCCTCGCTCTACACCTCGTCACTGCGGCGGTCCAGCGAGGCCGTACGCCGGGCCGCCGCTCAGGTCCGTCAGACCTCCCTGCTCACCGGCAGCCTGCCGCGCACGGTCGTCGACGGCCCCATGCGGTCGCGCGACCGACGTGAGGGGCCCGACGAGCCACCTGCGACCGAGGTCAGCGGCGACCCTGACGAGACGACCCCGGCCGGCCAGGGGGATCTCGAGCAGGCCGACGATCCGGGCAGGAAGCTGCCCTGGGGCAAGGTGCTGCTCGCCAGTCTCGCGGTGATGCTGGCGGCCCTCGGGGGCATCACTGCCGTGGAGGCAATCACCGGGCGGCCGATCTCGTCCTGGCTCGGCGGCAACGACTCGCAGGGGACCACGGTGGGCCACGTCGTCGGCTCGGACACGAGCACCAAGAAGGACACCGGGACCGGCAACTCCCAGAACACCGGGACCGATGACGCCACGACGCCCTCGCAGGACGCCCAGCCCTCGTCCCCGGCCGAGCCGGACCCGTCGATCGAGCCCTCGCAGTCGCCCTCGCAGGCGCCGAGCGAGCCGGTGCAGCCGGACGCCTCCACCGCTCCCTGAGTCGGGCGTCACCACTGGCCATATTTTCTCCGACCAGCGGGAATGGATTCCGTGCACGCCGGGTTACGTCCTGTGTTCGTGATGAAACGAAACGGTTTCGTTTTATCTGACCCAGGAGGAGGGAACCCGTGAACAGTCTCCGGACCCCCCGTCCCCGCGTCGAAGGTGCCCGCGAGGAAGAGATCCTCGACGCCACGCTGCAGCTCCTGCTCGAGGTCGGCTACGACCGGCTGACCATGGACGCCGTCGCCACCCGCGCACGCGCGAGCAAGGCCACCCTCTACCGACGCTGGGAGGGCAAGCCCAGCCTCGTCGTCGAGGCCATGGTGCGGGCCAAGCAGGCGCCAAGCATCGAACAGCACGACACGGGCTCCCTGCGCGGTGATCTGATCAGCACGTTCTGCGGCTCGCACGGGATGGCGCACGGCGACGCGACCGGCGTCCTCGGCTCGGTGATCACCGCCCTCGCCAGCGACCCGGAGTTCGCGGAGCTCTTCCGGGAGGCGTTCATCGCCCCGAAGATCAAGGTCTCCCAGGCGATCTACTCCCGTGCGATCGAGCGCGGCGAGATCCGCGCGGACGTCGATGTCGACATCATCGCCCCGGCGCTGGCCGGAATCCTCCTCCACCGTTCCATCGTCCTGGGCGTCGTCCCCGACGACACCACGATCGAGCGCGTCATCGACCACGTCATCCTTCCCGCCGTAGAACACCCCGCCGTAGAAAACCCTGCGGCCGACCACCACATCGAGAGCTCAGCCCGAAAGAAGGCCAGGACGTCATGACCGACATCACGCAGACCAGGCCCACGCCCGAGGTGGAGCCCGCCGAGACCGACGGGAGCACGCGCCTCGGGTGGGCGCTGGTCCTCATCTCGATCGCGCAGCTGATGGTGGTGCTCGACAGCACCATCGCCAACATCGCGCTCCCCTACATCAAGGCCGACCTCGGCTTCACCGACTCCTCCCTGACCTGGGTGGTGACCGGCTACGCACTCGCGTTCGGTGGTCTGCTGCTTCTCGGCGGGCGGCTCGGTGACCTCTACGGCCGGCGCCGGATCTTCATGACCGGTCTGGTCGTCTTCGCCGTCGCCTCCCTGCTCGGCGGGATCGCGGCCAACGAGGCGCTCCTGCTCGGTGCCCGCGGCCTCCAGGGCTTCGGGGCCGCGCTCGCCTCCCCCGCCGCCCTGGCGCTGATCACGACGACCTTCCCCGCCGGACCTGCGCGCAACCG
>JBDSXU010000022.1:0-3788 GCA_039926005.1 Marmoricola sp. | reverse complement strand
GCGGCCTGAACGCCTTCGGGTTGTGGGGGCCTCCACCCGCTTCGGGCAGGCCTGTGGTCCTCGTGTGGGAGGACCCGCGCCCGCCGGCGTACCTGCGCTCGTGTCGAGACCTGCGCCGAGTCGGCGGACCCGTGCCCAACGAGGAGCACGACTACGCCCACATCTTCGTATGCACCGGGCCACGCGGGACGTGGGCGTCGATCTGGCCGGGCGTGGCACACCTGTCGAACTGACGCGCGGCAGGTCACGGGTGTCGACGGTGTCGACCGACTTGGGTCACACGAGCATCTCGCCAGCCGAGGGCGCACACGAGGAGGCAGTTCAAGGTGCCGGACCGGCAGCTCAGGTGTAGGGCGCACGACGTCGGTGAACTGTCTCCCTCGGAGCACAAGAATCCGGGCCCATCGTGACCGCACGCACTTGCCGCGATGCTGCGGCTCTGCCCGAGCAGCAATGGGAGATGCCCAGAGCTGAAGGTGCAGGCGTGAGGCGGCGTCGAGCTGAGTCACCAGGTGCGTGGGAACGCGACAACCAGCTGGCCCATGTGTCCGACGGACACGGACCGGACCTGTTCGGCCTGTGCCTTGGACTCGACCCGAAGTCCCGTCTCATCGGCTGGTAGGAGCACCTGGAATGGGAACCCGTGGGTGACCCTGCTGGTGATCGGCACGATGGTCACAACGCCGCGACGAGTCGTGCGGCCGCCGCGTTGGCACGGTCGTTGCTGACGATGCCCGCCGCGCGCTGACCTGCACAAACGCGTTGACGGGCGTAGGACGCGAACGGTGGCCGACGATCCTCCTGCCACGCATTTGCCACCCCCGAACGCCTCATCGGCGGGCATCCAGATCGCCCTGTTCCGCACCGAGCGCGGCCTCCCAATCCTGGCCACCGTGGAAGAGGCCGAGGATGTCGACCACGAGCTCACCGGACGACTCACCACCTCGTAGGCGACGAAGGTCTCCTTCTTGAAGGTCGTCGTCCGCATGCCCGGTCGGAGTCGTCGCGCGCTCTTCCGGCGAGCGGGAACATCAGGATGCCGTCGATGTGGTCGAGGATCGCCAACACGAAGCGCCGAGCGATCTCGGCCGAGGCTGCCTTGGTGATCTAGTTGTCGAGTTCGAAGGAGCTGCTTATCGGCTTCGGGGCTGTAGTTGATCCGGCCCGTCATGAACGGGCGGCCCACTTGGCCTCGAACCGAGCCCGCACATCCTCAGCCGGATCGCTCGCGACGGGTCCCGCCCGCATTGCGTCAAAGGCAGCAGCGGCCTCAGAGTGCAGCAGGTGACGCCTAGCTGAGCCACAAGAACGATCAGTTCAGGCCGCTAAGGATGCCGCGCACGCGGGACCGCAGCGCCAACGACCGCGAACTGATCGTTCTTCGGGCATCTTTGGCCGACTGCCGAGGACAAGACCCGGGCAGTCGCCACTCACCGAGCGCGATTCTCGCCACGCATGTGCGGGCAACAGGCCGCTGACCTGCGGAAACAGACTGGATCAGTAGTACCAGGGGTAGGACGACCAGTCAGGCTCGCGCTTCTCGAGGAACTGGTCGCGGCCCTCTTGTGCCTCGTCGGTCATGTAGGCCAGCCGGGTCGCCTCGCCGGCGAAGAGCTGCTGGCCGACAAGGCCGTCGTCGATCGCGTTGAACGAGTACTTCAGCATCCGCTGGGCAGTCGGGCTCTTGCCGTTGACCAGTCGCCCCCACTCCAACGCCGTCCTCTCCAGCTCGTCGTGGGGGACCGCTCTGTTGACCGTCCCCATCCGGACACCGTCCTCGGCGGAGTACTCCTGACCGAGGAAGAAGATCTCCCGCGCGAACTTCTGGCCGACCTGGCGAGCGAGGTACGCCGACCCGAACCCGCCGTCGAAGCTGCCGACGTCGGCGTCGGTCTGCTTGAAGCGCGCCTCCTCGACGCTCGCTAGGGTGAGGTCGCAAACGACGTGCAGCGAGTGGCCACCACCGGCCGTCCAACCCGGCACAACGCAGATCACGATCTTGGGCATGAACCGGATCAGTCGCTGGCACTCGAGGATGTGCAACCTGCCAAGACGGGCCCGTTCGGCCGGGGCACGACTGTCGCGACGATCACCGGCCGTCCCGTCCTCATACTGGTAGCCGGTCTTCCCGCGGATCCGCTGGTCGCCTCCAGTGCAGAACGCCCACTTTCCTGATCGCTCGCTTGGCCCGTTGCCGGTGAGGAGGACACAGCCCACGTCGCTCGTCGTACGCGCGTCGTCGAGGACCCTCAGCAGTTCGTCGACGGTGTGCGGCCGGAACGCGTTGAGGATGTCGGGACGGTCGAAGGCGATCCGGACCGTCCCGTGCGCCCGGGCCCGGTGGTAGGTGAGGTCGGTCAGGTCCTCGAAGCCGGGGACCTCGTCCCAGTCGGCCGGGTCGAAGATCTCGCTGACTCCGTCGATGGCGCTCATGGAGTGAACAGTAGTGATCGTGGAATCTCGACCGAGTGCGTGGTGTTGTGTCCCGTATGACTCTTCAAGGCGAATACGTCCCGAGCAAGGCCACGTGGGTGCGGGAGCAGGTGGAGAAGTACGAAGCGAGCGATGGTGCCGAGGCGAACACCCTGCGGGACACGGGCTACCCGATCGTGGTGATCACCTCGCGCGGAGCGAAGTCCGGCAACCTCCGCAAGAACCCGGTGATGCGGGTCGAGCGCGACGGAATCTACGTGGCCATCGCCTCGAAGGGTGGGTCCGACGACCAGCCGGAGTGGTACTACAACTTCGTCGAGCATCCTGAGGTCGACCTCCAGGACGGGCCTGTCAAGAAGACCTACCGCGTCGAGCTCGCCCAGGGCGACGAGCGCGCCGACCTGTGGCAGCACTCGGTGGCCACCTGGCCGACGTATGGCGAGTACCAGAAGAAGACAGAGCGCGAGATCCCGGTCTTCAAGCTGACTCCCCTCGACTGAGGATGCCCGGCGGCTGAGCCGTGTCGCGCATCACAGAATGGAGGCGCCGGTTGTCCCGAGTGCGGGGCCGTCCCGGCAAGCAGCTATGCGTACATCCGTACGTCGCACGCTGTGCGCGACTGCGCTAGCCGGGGGATTCACAGTTCTTGGCTTCGTCTTCGTCACATCGTCGGCATCAGCAGCAGACACACCGAACACCACGTCAGGCGCCACCGGACTCGTGTCCGGCAACCAGACCGGAACCAAGGCCACCGGCAGCAACCAGGACCAGAGCGCCGGCGCGTCCAGACCGACCCCGCAGCCACCGCACCGGTCGACGCCTCGGGGAACCAGGTGACCGTCATCGGAGACGGCAACACGAACGAGAACCGCGTTCCCAGCTCTGCCGACACCACGGACCCGCTTCGGCCCACCGAATACACCGAGGGCGGGTCGGGAAGCGTGTCCGCTCCCGAGGCGTGTGCCTGCGCGGACAGGGGGTCCTGCAGGCGCTCTGAGAGCTGCCGTACCGGGCACCGGTTCACCTCCCCGGCGAGCTGGGGCCCGGTACGGTCAGGTCGAGATAGACGTGGCCAGGGCCGCGAGGTGGCAGAGCCGGGCAATCTCGGAGTCGAGGATCTCGGGACCACCTCGTCGGGCGATCACGATCATCTCGTCCTCCTCGAACGAGCAACCCGCCACGAGCATCTCCGACATCCGTTCGGGAGCCTCGATGCGCCGGCCGCGTTTCAGGTCGATGGGCCAGTGCATCTCGTCCGGAATCTCGGTCGGCGCGGCAGGTGAGCCGTGCAGCACCTTGGCGCCGTCGCCCACACGGCGTACGCGGGCGGCCCAGTCGACCACGAACGTCGCGGG
>JBDSXU010000021.1:0-3241 GCA_039926005.1 Marmoricola sp. | reverse complement strand
TCTAACGTCCGGAACCGGTGCGATCTTCCCGCGGGACCGGTGCGCCCGAGGCCGATCGATGCACTCCGGTGACGACGATGGTGGCCTTGAGGAGACCCCCGCTCACCTTGATCCGTGCCCGGAGCCCTGCTCGGCTCACCATGGACATGAAGCCCGCGTCCTCGGCGGGTGCAAGCACCACCATCTCGTCCGCCCCGGTGACCGCCTCCTGCGAGGCCGTCCGGGTGAGGAGCTGGGTGCCGATGCCGAGCCGGCGCCAGGCCGGTGCCACCTCTATGGTGAGCTCTCGGCCGTCTGTCTGCGCGAACGCTGCCACCCCGACGACGTGACCGCCGATCCGGGCGACCAGGCCGTTCGGCGTCTCGTCGTACTCGACTGCTGCGGTTCCGCTCTGGCTCGACTCCTGCCCGATCGACTGGGCAAGTGAGGTCAGCGCTGCGGCCCGGGAGTGCTCGGTGGCACTCCACTTCTCCGGATGCCGCCCGAGCAGCTTCTCGAGCAGGGTCGGCAGCAACGCGGGGTCAGCGACGACATCGTGGGCGGCGGTCAGCCACCTCGTCGGCTGGTCGATCAGGTCGTGAGTGGTGCAGGGTTCGACGCTCACCTCGTCCCCGCCTGCACCACTCACGAGTTCGGCGACCGCTCCTGCGGTCCAGCTCTCTGGCGCGCTGATCACGAGTTCGTCGGTGACGCGGCCGAGGTCCGGGAAGATCTGCAAACCCAGGATGTTCAGTCCGGCCTCGCCACAACCCGACGCGAGGAGCGCCAACGCTCCCGGTCGTTCGGTCAGCGAAGCGCGCACGCGGTAGAACATGGGGCCACTGTGACTTCAGTGTGTTGCGCGTTGGATGCGGCTGTGTTGCAGGAGTGTCAACAAACCAGTGGTTGGCTGTAGGCATGGATGCGGTGAAGGCCGCCTTCGCGGCGGTGCCTCGCACGGGGTTCCTGCCGCGGCGAGCCCGCTTGCACGCCGGTTTCGACGGCCCGATCAACATCGGCCACGGCCAGACCAACTCCCAGCCCCGCACCGTCGAGGCGATGCTGCGACTGCTCGAGGTCCAGCCCGGTGACAAGGTCCTGGACGTCGGCTCGGGCTCCGGGTGGACCACTGCCCTGCTCGCCCACCTGACCGGCCCAGAGGGGTCGGTGACCGGCGTCGAGTTGGTCCCCGAGCTGGCGCTCTGGGGCGCGGAGAACCTCGCGCGGACGGGGTACGGCTGGGCCTCGATCAGGCCGGCCCCCGACGGCGTGCTGGGCGTGCCCGAGTCGGCGCCGTACGACCGGATCGTCGTCTCGGCCGGCGCGAGGACGATGCCGCAGGAGCTGGTGGAACAGCTCCGCGACGGAGGCCGGATCGTGGTGCCGGTGAACGGCACCATGACTCTCGGCCTCCGCCGCGGGAGCGACCTGGAGACGAGCGAGCACGGGAGCTACCGGTTCGTGCCCCTGCTCTGAGGGATCGTCTAGATCACGATCCCGAGGAGCAGCACGAAGAACAGCCCGGTGACCGAGAGCACCGTCTCCATCAGCGACCACGACTTGATGGTCTGCCCCACGGAGAGTCCGAAGTACTCCTTGACCAGCCAGAAGCCTGCGTCGTTCACGTGGGAGAAGAACACCGAGCCCGAACCGATGGCCAGCACCACCAGGGAGGTCTCGCCCTGGCTGAGCCCGTCGACCAGGCCGAGCATCAGCGCCGAGGCGGTGATGGTGGCGACCGTCGCGGACCCGGTGGCGAGTCGGATGAGTACGGCGATCACCCATGCCAGCACCAGCACCGAGATGTCGGCGCCCTTGGCCCAGTCGGCGAGTAGCGTGCCGATGCCGGTGTCCACCAGCACCTGCTTGAAGCCACCACCTGCGGAGACGATGAGCAGGATCCCGGCGATGGCGGGCAGGGCCGACTCCACGGACTTGGTGATGCCCTCGCGGTTCATGCCGGACGCACGGCCGAAGGTGAACATGGCCACGATGACGGCCGAGAGCAGGGCGATGAACGGGTTCCCGATGACGTCGAAGACCTTCTGCACACCGTTCTCGGGGTCGTCGATGAGGACGTCGGCGATGGCCTTGGCCATCATCAGCGCCACCGGCAGCAGCACTGTGGCCACCGTGGCACCGAAGGCGGGGCGATCTTCCTTCGCGCGGTCCTCACGACCCTCGAACATCTCGGGCGGGCTCACGTCGACCCAGCGGCCGGCCAGCTTGCCGAAGAGAGGACCCGCGACGATGACCGTCGGGAGGGCCACTAGGACACCGAGCATCAGCGTCGTACCGAGGTCGGCGTTCAGGGAGGCGATCGCGACGAGCGGACCGGGGTGCGGGGGCACCAAGCCGTGCATGGCGGAGAGACCCGCCAGCGTGGGGATGCCGATGGTGATGACCGAGACCTGGGCGCGGCGGGCGACCAGGTAGATGACCGGCATCAGGAGCACGAGGCCGATCTCGAAGAACATCGGCAGCCCGATCAGGGCACCGACGCCGGCCATCGCCCAGGGAAGTGCGCGGGCCGAGGAGCGTCCGACGATGGTGTCGACGATCTGGTCGGCACCACCGGAGTCGGCGAGCAGCTTGGCGAACATGGCGCCGAGTGCGATCAGGGCACCCACGCCGGCTGCCGTCGTACCGAAGCCGGTGGAGAAGCTGGTGATGACGTCGCTGACGTTCTCACCCGCGACGATGCCGACGGTGAGGCCGCCGAAGATCAGCGCCAGGAACGGGTGCAGCTTGAAGTAGGTGATCAGCAGCACGATCAGCCCGATGGCCAGCAGCGCTGCGACCACAAGTTGGCCGCCGCCGGCCACCGGCTCGATGAGCGGTACGGCGTCGGCGAGGGGAACGAAGGACATGGGTGCTCCTGTCATTGCGGGGTCCTGGAGTCGTGCTGGTGCTGGTCGATGTAGGCCTGGACGATGGCATCGATGCTCTGGTCGACGTCGACCACGAGGCCGTTCTCGTCAGGGGCCAGCGCCTCGAGGGTGGCGAACTGGGAATGCAGCAGCGAGGCCGGCATGAAGTGTCCGGGCCGGCTGGCCTGGCGCCGGGCGATCACCTCCAGGGTCCCGTGCAGGTGCAGGAACTCCGTGGTCGGTGCGTGATGGCGCAGCTGGTCGCGGTACTTGCGCTTCAGCGCCGAGCAGCTCATCACCCCGCCACCCTCCTGGTGCGCGACCAGCCACTCCCCGATCGACTCCAGCCAGGGGTGTCGGTCGTGGTCGTCGAGCGCGTGTCCAGCGGTCAT
>JBDSXU010000020.1:0-3951 GCA_039926005.1 Marmoricola sp. | reverse complement strand
TGCTCGGGCCGCCGCCCGAGCTCAGCTTCGACGCCGAGGAGCAACAGGCCCTCGACGTGCTCGCCCAGTCGGGCCTGGTCCCGCCGTTGCGGATGGTGACGCCCGTCGTCGGGCCGGAGGTGGAGTCGGCGTGACCGGCTGACTGCTGTGACGGGACTGGCCGGTGCGGCTGGTGTGATACCGAAGTGGCGGAGAACACACTGGTTCCGCCTCGTTGTGGCTTTGTGACTGCGGCACTTCTTCCCTAGTGTGTTTGGCTCATGGCCCTTGGACCAGTGAACCGACCGGGTTCGCCCAGGGCCGCGCCGAGTTCGAATCAGGCATCTCCGGGGGATGTGTCTGTGCCGGAGCCGGGGACCCAAGTTCCTTGGGGTGAATCCGGCCCGCCTCGTCACCGATCGTGACGAACAGGGCTGGTAGGGCTTCTTTGGGCCCGAACCCGTCAGCTCACCTGGTAGGCGTACAGACAAAGAGGACGACCGCTCTTGCCCGACGGCCGCACATCCAACCACGCCCGCGCAGCTGCACTCATGATGACGACGCTCACCACGGTGGGCCTCGGACTCGCCACGGCGAGCCCCGCAGCTGCAACTCCCGACAACAACGACATCGGCGCCGTCCAGGCCCGGGTCGACCGACTCTCCCAGCAAGCCGATGTCGCCCAGCAGCGGCATGAAAAGGCGCAGACCACCCTGACCGGTGCTCGCACCAAGCTCGACAAGCTGAGCAAGGGGATCCAGCGCCAACGTCGCCTGATGGACAGCCTGCGTACCCAGGTGGCGAGCACCGTCGTCGGCCAGTACGACGCGACCGGTGGAGCCTCGGCGCCGTCGAGCTCCCTCTCGGAGGACTCAGAGGTCCTGCTGACCAACGTCACCTCCGTCAGCGAGGACACCGGTCAGCGCGGGGACGAGCTCGCCGGCTCGAACGCCAAGCTTCAGCAGCTGAGCGAGCGCCGCGCCGCGGTGCGCAGCCAGCTCACCATGTTGCGCGGTCTCGAGAAGAACCTGCGCACCCAGCAGAGCAAGGTCGACTCCCGGGCCGCGAACGCCAGCTCGACCCTCGCCGGCCTGCAGGAGAAGGCCGCGGCGGAGCGGATGGCTCGGCTAGGCGGCCCCGTGCTCGCCTACGCCAAGTCACAGGTCGGCAAGGCCTACGTCTTCGGCGCTGCCGGACCAAGCGCCTTCGACTGCTCGGGTCTCACCATGATGGCCTGGAGCCAGTCCGGTGTGAGCCTGCCGCACAGTTCCTCGGCGCAGTACAGTTCAGGCCCGCACATCTCCGAGAGCGAGCTGCAGCCAGGTGACCTCGTCTTCTACTACAGCCCGATCAGCCACGTCGGCATCTACATCGGCCACGGTCAGATCGTGAACGCTCTCAACCCCGGCGCCGGTGTCCAGATCTCCGGACTGCACGACATGCCTTACGTCGGTGCGGTCCGCCCTGGCTGACCGACCCCGCAGAGCCGCTCGCCCTCACCGGGTGGGCGGCTTCCTGCTTGTCCCGGCACTGTTGCTGGCGATGGCCGCTGGCCTGCTCACGGGTTGCGATCACGAGGTGGACATCACCCCGCCCAAGTCATCGCAGGACAACGGGAGCGACCGCGCTCAGCAGGCACAGCACACGCTCGACCACCTACTCGAAGCAGTGCGGAAGGGCACCCGCAAGGATGCCGTCGCGCTCGCCGGACCGCACTCCGGTGACCTGCTGGGCTGGGTGTACGACAACGCCGTTGTCCTGGGGATCAGCGATCTCTCGATGCGCTACGTGGACGAGGGGACACCGCTCGACGCGGAGGAACAGTCCACCGCGGGCCCGGACGCGTGGCGCGGCACGGTGCAGCTCCGTTACCGCTACCGGGGCCTCGACGAGTCGTCGGCCCAGCTCGAGACGAGTGTGGTCTTCCTCCCCACCTCGGACGGCGTCCGGATCGCCTCCTTCGGGGGACCGGACGACCGCAGCCCGCTCTGGCTCGTCGACCGGCTCAGCGTCGTACGCACCCCTCGATCGCTGCTCCTGGTCGCAACCGGGCCGCCTGGACGGTACGCCGGGTTGGTCACCCGGGCCCTCCGGCAGGTCGCCGACGTCCTGCCGGACTGGCACGGCCCGCTGCTGGTGGAGGTGCCCCGCTCCCGAGCCCAGCTGGACAACGTCCTGCAGGCGCAGCCCGGGCAGTACGACAACATCGCGGCCGTGACCACCACCACGGACGGTTCGCTGACCCCGGGAGCCCCGGTGCGGGTGTACATCAACCCGACCGTCTTCGGCAAGCTCAAGGAGCGCGGCGCCCAGGTCGTGATGAGTCACGAGGCCACCCACGTCGCGACCGCCGCGACCTTCACCACGATGCCCACCTGGCTCCTGGAGGGGTTCGCCGACTTCGTCGCCCTCCACAACGCCGGAGTTCCGGTGGACGTCGCCGCCGGCCAGATCCTCGGTCGGATCAAGAAGTCGGGTCTGCCGGACGGGTTACCGGCCAGCGTGGACCTCGATCCGACGGCGAACGGACTGGGCGCAACCTACGAGGAGGCGTGGCTCGCCTGCCGGTTCCTCGCACAGGAGTACGGCACCGACCGGCTGGTGCGCTTCTACCGCGTGGTGAGCAACGGTGCCTCTGCTCCGGAGGCCTTCCGCAGCGAGCTCGGCACCACCCAACGCGCCTTCCTGGCGCGGTGGCGCTCCGACCTCGCTCGCCTTGCCGGCGTGGCACGCTGAGAGACGTGACGCCTGAGCCGATGCCCAGCACGCGGTTGTGCCTGTGGCTCGTCGGTTCTTCGGCGATCGTCCTGGTGATCCTGGGTGCCGTGTTCGTGCCGTGGTCCTGGGTGCCCGGCGGCCATCTCGTCCCAGTGCGCGGGAGCGAGGTGTTCTCCCCGCCCCAGCTGAGCCGTGCCGAGGCCTACTCCTCGGCGCGACGCCACCTGGGCTGGGCGAGCCTGGCCGCCTCGGTCGTGCTCGGGATGGTGCTCGGACTGACGCCGCTGGGGGCGAGGCTGACGCGGCTGATCCCGGGCCCGTGGTGGCTGCGTGCAGCCCTGGCCACTTTCGCGGTCCTGCTCGCCGGCGCGCTGGTCACCGCCCCGTTCGAGCTGGCCAGCCGCAGCAATGCGCTCGAGTACGGTCTCACCCATCAGTCCCTGGGCGGGTGGCTGCGTGACCAGGCGGTCTCGCTGCTCGTGGGTTGGGTGTTCGCCGGGGTGATGGTGCTGCTGGTGATCGGCACCGCTCGACGCTCGCCACGACGGTGGCCGCTGTGGACTGCGATCGCCGGGGCGGTGCTCACCGTGGCCGGTTCCTGGGTGTACCCGGTCGTGGTCGAACCTCTCTTCAACCACTTCACGCCGCTTCCCGCCGGGACGCTGCGCACCCGGATCATGGAGCTGGCCCGGACCGAGAAGGTTCCGGTCTCGGACGTGTTGGTGGCTGACGCGTCGCGGCGTACTACGACCCTGAACGCGTACGTCTCGGGCTTCGGCAACACCAGACGGGTCGTGCTCTTCGACAACCTGGTCAAGGACGTGCCGCAACGGGAGACGCTCGTGGTGGTGGCGCACGAGCTGGGTCATGCCCGGAACAACGACGTGCTTCTCGGCACCGTGCTGGGAGCTGCCGGCGTGGTGCTGGGCAGCGGCCTGCTGGGCCTGGTGCTCGGTCGTCGCCGGTTCGTGGACCGGGCGGGAGTCGACCATCCCGGTCGGCCCGAGGCAGTGGCGCTGTTGCTGGCGTTGGCCACGGTGGGGTCGTTGCTTGCCAGCCCGGTGCAGAACACGATCAGCCGCGCCATCGAGGCGCGTGCGGATCGGGCCTCACTGGAGGCGACGGGAGATTACGCGGGCTTCGAGAAGATGCAGAAGGAGCTGGCCACCCGTTCACTCAGCGATGACGACCCGCCCGCGTGGAGCCAGTTCTGGTTCGGGTCGCACCCCACTACGGTGCAGCGCATCGGCATGG
>JBDSXU010000019.1:0-4099 GCA_039926005.1 Marmoricola sp. | reverse complement strand
GTGATGGCGCGGTCGGTGGCCAGCACCCTGGCCTGCGGCTTGATCTCCTGGGCGGCGAAGATTCCTCGGACGGGGCTGAGTAGGGGATCGCGGTTGAGCAGCTCGAGGTAGCGGGTGAGCTGCTCGACACCGTCGATGTCGCCGCGGCGCTTGATCTCCACCGCGACTGATCGGCCGGCACTGTCGCGGCACATCAGGTCGACGGGGCCGATGGCCGTCGGGAACTCGCGCCGGACCAGGCTCAGACCCTCGGCCAGCGCCGAGGGGTGTTCGGCCAGCAGCTCCTGGAGGTGCTTCTCGACGCCGTCCTTCTGCAGGCCGGGGTCGAGGCCGAGGTCGTGGCTGGAGTCGTGGATGACCTCCTCGATGAGGATGCGCAGGCTGTCACCGGACTTGGCGGCCACGGTCCACTCGACCTGACCCTCCTGCGTGGTTCCCTCCCGCACGGTGCACGGCGGGCTCATCCAGTTCAGCGGCTTGTAGGAACCGCCGTCGGAGTGCACCAGCACCGAACCGTCGGACTTGAGCATCAACACCCGGGTGGCCATCGGAAGGTGCGCGCTGAGCCGTCCGGCGTAGTCGACCTGACAGCGGGCAACGACGAGTCTCACGAGCGGAGAATCTACCTGCCATGCTGGCGCCGTGGTTGAGGGGCCGAAGCGAGTCGTGTTGGTCGGAGCGGGAGTGACCGGTCTGACGTGTGCTGTGCGGCTCTCGGAGAAGGGCCATCGGGTCGACGTACTGGCGCGTGACCTGCCGTTGGAGACGACATCGGTCGTCGCTGCCGCGCTCTGGTATCCCTACAAGGCGCTTCCCCAGGACCGGGTGACGAGCTGGGCGGCCTCGTCGTACGCCGTGTTCGATGCGCTGGCCACCCAGGACGCCGGGGTCCAGATGATGTGCGGCACCGAGGTGCTCCGACGACCCACCGAGGACCCGTGGTGGGCAGGGGCGGTGCCCGATCTGGAACACGTCGCGCCGCCGCAGGAGTACGCCGACGCGTGGGCGCTCACTGCTCCGGTCATCGACATGCCGGTCTACCTGCGCTGGCTGCGGGCCCGGCTCACCGAGCTCGGCGGCACCCTGACCCGGATGAGCCTGCCCGCGCTGCCGCAGACCCACGACATTGTGGTCAACTGCGCCGGTCTCGGCTCCCGGTTGCTTGCCCGGGACCCGGACGTGCGCCCGGCCCGGGGACAGATCGTTCTCGTCACCGGGGTGGAGCTCGATCGCTGGTGGCTCGACGCCGCGGGGCCCACCTACGTCGTACCGCGTGGGAACGAGGTCGTGGTCGGCGGCACCGTGGAGCTCGACGACTGGAGCCGGACGGTCTCACCGGAGGCGGCGACCGCGATCCTCCATCGGGCCACCCGGCTGGTCCCCGAGCTTGCCGACGCCCGGGTAGCGGGCCACCGCGTGGGACTCCGCCCGGTGCGCTCCACCGTCCGGCTGGAGGCCGAGGGCCGGGTGGTCCACTGCTACGGACAGGGCGGAGCCGGCGTCACCCTGAGCTGGGGGTGTGCCGAGGAGGTGGCACGTCTGGTGGGCGGCTTCTCCTGACGCGACGTTCGCATGTTTCGGCGACCTGACGTGACCTAACCCACGCACGGCGAAGTTACCGACGGGTGAATATGGCGTCAGGCGGTGTCGGGGGCATGGCAGGATGCGGCATATGGGACGTGACTTCAAGACCATCGGCGTTGTCGGACTGGGAACCATGGGTGCGGGCATCGCGGAGGTGTTCGCCCGCCACGGGTACACCGTCGTGGGCGTGGAGATCGACGAGGACGCGGCCGCTCGTGGTCGTCAGCACCTCGAGCAATCCACGGCACGTGCGGTCTCCCGCGGCAAGCTGACCGAGGACGACGCGAAGAACCTGCACGACCGGGTGACCTACGCGACCTCCCTGGCGGCGCTCGAGGCCGCCGACCTCGTGGTCGAGGCGGTCCCGGAGTCCGTCGAGATCAAGAAGAGCATCTTCAAGGACCTCGACGGCATCGTCTCCGAGGACACGATCCTGGCCACCAACACCTCGTCGCTGTCGGTCACCGAGATCTCGTCGGCCACCTCACAACCCGGCCGGGTCATCGGCGTCCACTTCTTCAACCCGGCGACGGTCCAGGGCTTCGTGGAGATCGTGCGGACCGTGGTCACCGCACCCGAGGTACTCGAGGACGTCGCCTCGCTGGTGGGCACGCTCGGCAAGAACCCGGTCGTCTGTGGCGACAAGGCCGGCTTCATCGCCAACACGCTGCTCTTCGGCTACCTCAACCACGCGGTCTCGATGTACGAGAACCGCTACGCCTCCCGCGAGGACATCGACGCGGCCATGCGTTTCGGCTGCGGCTACCCGATGGGACCGCTGGCGCTGCTCGACCTGATCGGCCTCGACACCGCTTACGAGATCCTCGACACGATGTACCGCCAGGGCCGCGACCGGCTGCACGCGCCCGTACCGATCCTCAAGCAGATGGTCACGGCTGGCCTGCTCGGACGCAAGACCGGCAAGGGCTTCTACACCTACGAGGCGCCCGAGAGCCCCGTCGTCGTAGCGGATGACCGGACGCCGTCCGCCGACGACAAGCCACAGCTGCGCCACGAAATCAACCTGGTCGGTGTCGTCGGCACTGGGACGATGGCCACCGGCATCGTCGAGGTCTTCGCCAAGGGTGGGTACGACGTCGTCTGCGTCGGCCGGTCGCAGGACAAGGTCGATGCGGTCCGCGGCACTATCGAGCGCTCGCTCGACAAGGCCATCCAGCGCGGGAAGCTCGAGGAGTCCGCGAAGGAACAGGTGCTCGGGCGGCTGACCGGCTCGACCTCACTGGACGACCTCGCCCAGGTCGACATCGTCGTCGAGGCGATCGCCGAGGACCTGAAGATCAAGACCACCCTGTTCGAGAACCTCGACGAGATCTGCAAGCCAGGAGCGATCCTCGCCACCACCACGTCCTCGCTGCCGATCATCCAGTGCGCACAGGCGACCAACCGGCCCCAGGACGTGGTCGGGATGCACTTCTTCAACCCCGCGCCGATCATGAAGCTCGTCGAGGTGGTCAGCACCGTCTCCACCAGCGAAGAGGTCGCGGAGACGACGCGTGCGCTGTGCGACCGGGTCGGCAAGGTGGCCGTCTCGTGCGGCGACCGCGCGGGCTTCATCGTCAACGCACTGCTCTTCCCCTACCTCAACGACGCGATCAAGATGCTCGAGGCGCACTACGCGACCGCCGACGACATCGACACGGCGATGAAGCAGGGATGTGCCCTTCCGATGGGGCCTTACGAGCTCCTCGACGTCGTCGGCAACGATGTGTCTCTGGCGATCCAGCGCGAGCTCTATCTCGAGTTCCGCGAGCCCGGCTTCGCACCGGCACCCCTGTTGGAGCACCTCGTCACGGCGGGTTACCTGGGTCGCAAGACCAAGCGCGGCTTCCGTGACTACGGCCACCGCTGAGGTTCAGTCGCCGCTGGGGTAGCCGCGTCGTACGGTGCGGTCGAGGATGCCCAGGGTGGCCTTGAGGGCGCCCTCCGAGAGCACCGGGAAGATGTCCGCCTCGCGCCACTCGGGTGCGATGTCGGACCAGTCGTAGTACGACGTGACGATCGAGACCCGTTTGCCTTCCTCCCGGGCCGGCTCGATGCGGTAACCGTAGACGTGGCCGATCTGGGGTCGCATGCGCCCGAGCACCTTCCAGGCGATCTCCCTGTCCTGCTCGTACGCCGTGATGGTGACCGTCACGTCGTAGAGCCCCAGGTCGTAGTCGCCGAGGGACTCGCGGTCCATGTGCACGACGAAGCTGTCGCCGACCGCCGCCACAGGCTCACCCTCCGCGCTCTGGAGCATTCCGGAGGAGTCGATCGCCACGTGACCCTGTGGGTCGCACAGCACGGCGAAGATCACCTCCGGCGATGCGTCGACCGGACGGTTGACCTCGATGCGTTCTGTCATGGGCGGATTGTGGCACCGACCCCTCGGTCCCCGGCGCACTGGGAGTGGGCACGTAACCTGACTGCATGGGTGTCGTGATCTTCCTGGTGTTGCTGGCCATTGCCGCTGCGCTGGTGGTCATCGCCGTCAAGGCCAACCAGCGCAGGGCCG
>JBDSXU010000018.1:0-4884 GCA_039926005.1 Marmoricola sp. | reverse complement strand
TCACGTTGTCCCTGGCCTCGGGACGCAGCCGCACGAAGGTGCCCCCACCGAGGTTTCCGGGTTCGGCCGCGTGCACGACCAGCCGCTGGGCGATCCGGTCCAGTGCCTGCGGCACGTCGCGGATCCGCTCGACGTAGGTGACCGGATCAACGGCCAGTCCGTCGGACAACCGGGCCTTGAAGCGGTCCTCCTCCGCCACGTCGTCGAGGACGGCCTGGTCGATCGTGCGGGCCGAGGTGAAGCGCGCCGGCAGGGCGGCCTCGGCCCCGGTCCGGAGCGCTTCGAGGGTCCCGCTGAGCACGGCGGTGGTCGAGAGCCGCTCCGCCGGCGCCCCTGCGTCCGTCGCGGAGAGACGAGCCTGCGCGCGTACGGCGTACCGCGCGGTCCGGGCGAGCGAGGAACCCAGCGCCTCAGGGGGGACGGTCGTCGACTCGAGCTTCCCCCGGAACGTCAGCTCCGCGCTCTCCCGCAACCGGCTCGTCGCCGGGGAGAGCAGACGCAGAGCGACCTCCGGGGCCAGTGCCGCGACCCGGTCGTGGAGAGGCACCGCGGTGTGCGCGTAGAGCGACGCCCAGCGGATGCGGTTGTTGGCCGCGTGCAGCTGCTCGAGCTGCGTCCACGCGTCGGCCATCAGCTCTTCCTGGTCGTGCTGCACCACGAGGGTCGCGAGTCCGGCGACGGCCCGCAGGAACGGGTCCGCGTTCAGCTGCTCGATCCAGGTCTGGGCGCTCCCCGCGGGCACCGGGCCGAGCGCGGGGTGCTCGGGGTCGCCGTCGAGCGAGGTGACCTCCGCGGGCCACTGACCGTAGAGCGGCGGACCGACCATCGGGTCGTCCTCCGACGCACCTGCCACCAGGTCCACGACCTGCTTCAACCGCGCGTGCAGCTCAGGCGCCTGGGTGTCCGGGACCGCCGAGTCGGGAGCCAACCCGGCTGTGGTCTGGGTGTCGATGCGGGTGATCGCCGTCGGCACCTCGTGCACGCCGGCGAACGCCTCGGCCTGCGGACCCTGGGGCTGCAGTAGGGCAGCCTTGGCCTCGATGGCGACCTTGCGCACCCCGAGCGAGGCCTTGGCCGCCGGATCCACCCCGTGCAGCTTCTTCGCCAGGGTCTCGAAGTCGCCGCTGGGTCCGGTCCAGAACCGCCACGAGTCATAGACCGGCAGCTGGAGACCGGCGGCCGGGGTCCACAGCGCCGAGCCCGTGCCGTCCGGGACCGGCTGACCCAGCCCGGCCAGCCGACCGATCTCGTACGCCGGGACCAGCGCCGCGACGTACCCCTGGTCAGGATGCAGACGTGTCGGGCAGAGCAACCGCGAACGCACGAGCGGCGTGTGGTTCGGCAGGTCCTTCACCATGCCGACCGCCGTCGCGGCGTCCGAGGCCCCCTGCGCCTGCACATGGGCGAAGGCCCAAGCCGTACGCGGATCCGGGACGGTCGCGTCGCCGGGAACCGTCAGCACCGGGCAGGGCTTCCCTATGGGGGCAGACGCGATCGCAGCACCGTCACTGTCGGCGAGCACCACCAACATCAGCCACGGCTGCGCCTTCTCGCCGTCGCCCAGCTCTGGGCTGAACATCCAGGGAAGGTCGGGGTGGGCGAACTCGATGGTGGCCAGGTAGTTCGGTTCGAGGTTGTGGTCGTCGGGCCGTGGGCTGCGCCGCAGGATCTGGGTCCGGTCCAGGCCAACGACATCACCCGGACCCAGGACCGTCACCGTGGCCGAGTCCACCGGCACGGTGGCGGGAGCTCCGTTCTTGGGCGTCGAGGTCACTGCGAACTTGCGGCTGACGTGCAGGCGCCCGTCGGGCTGCGCCGGAGCAGAGACCTTGCCCACGGCGGCGCCGCGTCGAGACCACGAGACGAACTGGAGGTCGGTCGGCATCAGAACCCCACCTCGAAGGCTCGCGACACCTGCAGGTGTGCGGCCTGGGCGACGTCGAGCTGCGCCAGCACGCTCTCCGCGACGCCCGCATGGCCGATCTTCGCGAGCGCCGTGTCCGGCTGGAGGTCTGTCACCGACGTGATCACCGCCTCGGCAGGGTTGCGCGCGGACTTGACGAACACGGTGGTGCTCCGTTGGGGCACGATCGGGGCAGTGGTGAGGGCCTGCGCGGCGATCTCGAGGAAGAATCGAGGCGAGCAGAAGTCGTCACCGAGGACGGAGGTCTCCGGGGTGGTGGCATCGCGCCCCACGGCGTTCGGCGCCACCCGGGGCCCGGTGCTGCCGACGTCGAACCCGGCGTCGAAAAAGGCGTAGCCCGACGACGAGAGCTTCGACTGGTCGTCCATCTCGCGGAACTGCGACGGCGGGAACGGCGCCTGGACGAAGGCCAGCGACGCTGCCACTCCCTCTTCGGCCACCGAGAGCGTGAGCGGTGTCGGAAGCGGTCGGCCGTCCATCCGCTGCAGCTGGATGTCCAGGGGCACGGCGCTCTGCCGGAAGGCCAGGTCCGAGAGCGGGTGGACGGCTGCGCTGTCCTGAGCGACGCCGTTGCGCAGGCGCACCGTCGCCGGGAGGTCTCGGCTGACCACGGTCCAGTTCGCGGGATCAGCCAGCTGGGCGGCGAGCACCGGACCCGGGGGGCGGCCCGGTGGCAGGGGCGGCGGGTGGTCCGAGCCCCAGGTCAGCTCGGGCACATCCACGTCGACGTCCCAGAAGAGGATGGAGATGCTCGCGTGCCCGCTGATCCGCCACGGTGTCGGACCGGAAAGATGCCCGTCCAGGCTGATGCTGCAGACGCTGAAGTCGGCACACTCGACGCTCACGTGGGCATGGAGGTCGGCCATGAAGCCGAACGGGTCGAAGACGATCAGGGCGTCGAACCGGAAGTCGCCCTGCAGACCGAAGCCGGCGATGCCGGCGGTCAGCTCGGCGTCGGCCCCGAACTGCACGGAGTTCGATGTGACGGCCACGTAGGCGCCCAGGCGCGCTCTCAGCATCGGGCCGGGTGAGATCTCGGTCCCGATGCGCTTCATCCCGGCCATGCCCTGCGGTGGGGTGAACGACGGGTGGAACCCCCCGGCGGAGAACGCGAACAGCGGGTCGCTGCCGCCCCGGATGCGCAGCCCGATGTCTCCCTCGATGGGCATCCCGACGATGTTGGAGTTCGCCAGGCTGGCGGCGATGGTGAGGCCGTCGCTGTTGATGATCCCGAGCACGAGCGCCTCGAGCCGGATCAGGGCGGCGTCCTCGAACGGCAGCGTGATCGCGATCCGGCCGACGATGATGACGCCCTCGTTACTGATCAGCACCCCGATGGTGGCGGCGCACAGGGTCGGCGTACCCCACCCGATCTTGATCATCGGGCCGACGATGATCCCCCCGTCGGACTGGGGGAACACGCTCTTGAGCACCGGCAGCAGCCGGGGGGCGTCGGCGACCGGGTCGCGCGGGAACAGCAGTCTCGACAGGTCGCCGGACCGTACGGCGGCCTGGATGGCGTCCGTGTCCGGGCGACGGTTGATGCCCACCAGGCCGCCGACCCCGACCAGCGTGAAGCCGAAGGAGAGCTGGATCGCCGGGTTGAACTCAGCCGCCAGCAGCAGGAGCAGCGAGAACTCGTCGGTCGTCAGCACCCCGAAGCCGCTCACGGAGATCGGGCCGATCGAGGCGGCCAGGGCACCGCTCCACTCGTCGCCCTCGTGGTGGAGGTAGCCGCCGCCGGTGAACCCCGGCAGGGCGAGCTCCGCGCTGGCGCCGTCCGGTCCGGACACCGTCAGGTCCGAGGCCGTGAGCCTGAGGTGGCCCTGCGCGTCCAGGCCCAGGGAGAGGCCGGTCGAGAGCTTGATCTTCTCGATGGCCAGCCTGAGCCCGGGCAGCTCCACCCCTGCGGAGACGAAGAGGTCGAGGCTGATCGAACCGCCCTTGCCCCCGGGGTGTCCGGCGACGTCGAGCCCTGCCTCCACGTTGGCGCCCATCTGTCCCTCCCTGCGAATCCGCTGCTGGTGCTGTGTGGTCAGAGCCCGGAGTGGCCCAAGGTGAACAGCGGCTCCTGTCCGTCCGCGAGCGCGACCTGCGGGGAGTACTGCTCGTCGAGGTCCGCGACGTGCACGATCTGCCCGAGCACGCCCAGTGCCCGGCCTGCGTGGAGCTGCGCCCGGAGCCCGGGATCCGCGGCCACACCGAGCCCGAGGGCAAGCTTGTAGAGCGGCTCGGTGGGTGACCTGGCGAAGGTGGCGTTCAGGTGCAACGGACCGATCGACACGCCGCCCACGTCGTTCGACAGGGCCGGGATCGGCGGCTTCCACGACAGGCCCACCTCGAGGACCGCGCTGGCGTCCGGGGACTCCACCGAGCCGCCGAACTCCCAGGTCCAGTCGGCGTTGTCCTGGGCCGTGACCTCCACCCGCAGGTCGCTACCGAACGCGAGGTCGAGCGGTGCACTTGCCTTGAGCATGATGCCGTGCTTGAGGTCCGGGTCCGTGACGGCGAGCCCTGCTGTGAACCTCACCGCGTCGGGGCCGTCCCCGGTCCACGTGACCGTCACCATCCGGGACCAGCCGTCCGGGTTCATCGTGCCGACCGAGAGGTGGGGGTCGAGCTCGCTGATCTTCACCAGGACGAACAACAGGAGCGACCAGTAGTCCGGCGGGTCGCAGAGGTCCTTGATCCTCTTGACCACGTCGGCCGGCAGCTTCTCGGCCTCCTCGGCCTTGTGCGCCAGATCGCGACCCGCAGCGTCGAGAGCCGCCCTGACCTGGTCGGACTTCTCCGTCGCCAGGGCAGCGACCTCGGCCACGATCTGGTCCAGGACGGTGCCGACCGTGTCGGGGCCGGCGTTCACCATCGGCCGACCGGTGGTCCCTGCCGTGGCCCGGTGCCGAATCCCGGCATGCCACCTCCAGATCGACGGTTCGTTCCTCTCATTCAGGCCTCATCGA
>JBDSXU010000017.1:0-4157 GCA_039926005.1 Marmoricola sp. | reverse complement strand
GTCACCCGCCTGGTGGACCCGCTCTCGGGGGCGATCCGGGTCGACGGCCGGGACCTGCGCGACCTCGCCCCCGGCGAGCTGGCCGCCAACGTCTCACTGGTCCCGCAGAGTGCGTTCCTCTTCGACGACACGGTCCGCGACAACGTCACTCTCGGCGCCGACCTGACCGACGACGAGGTCTGGGAGGCCCTGCGCACCGCCCAGGCCGACGGTTTCGTGGCCGCGTTGCAGCACGGTCTCGACAGCCGACTGGGGGAGCGTGGCACCACGCTCTCCGGCGGCCAGCGCCAGCGACTCTCGCTGGCCCGGGCCCTGGTCCGCCACCCGCGGCTGCTCGTCCTGGACGACGCCACCTCGGCGGTCGACCCCGAGGTGGAGGCGCGGATCCTGGCGGCGATGCGACATCGCGGTGGCGACTCGACGCTGCTGGTGATCGCCTACCGCAAGGCGACCATCGCGCTGGCCGACGAGGTGCTCTTCCTCGACGACGGCCGGATCTCCGACCGCGGCACCCACCGCGAGCTCCTCGAGCGCAACCCTGCCTACGCCACCCTCGTGAACGCCTACGAGACCGAGGGGGTGACACCGTGACGGTCAACCTGGGTCTGCCCGAGGAGCTGATGGAGCAGGGCACCAGCGTCGACAGCGGGGAGGAGATCTCCGCGCGCGAGACGTTGCGTCGTGGGCTCGCGTTCTCCCCGGAGCTGGGCGAGGGCTTCGGCTGGACACTGCTGCTCGCGCTGATCGGGACGGGTGGACGGCTCGTCGTACCCGTCTCCGTGCAGCAGACCCTCGACAAGGGCATCAACGGCCCCCAGGGCGTCGACCTGTCCTTCGTGACGCAGATGGCGCTGTTGGCGGCGCTCGCGATCCTGGCCACGGGACTGTCGTCGTACTTCATGACCGCGCGGCTCTTCACGGCCTCCGAGCGTGGACTGGCGACGTTGAGGATCAAGGCGTTCCGGCACGTCCATGACCTGCCGCTGCTCACCCAGAACACCGAACACCGCGGCGCACTCGTCTCCCGCGTCACCAGCGACGTCGACCAGGTTTCCCAGTTCCTGGTCTTCGGTGGTGTCTTCGGCATCATCAGTGTCGGACAGGTGCTGCTCGCGACCGTGGTGATGCTCTTCTACTCCTGGCAGCTGACCATCCTGGTCTGGGTCTGCTTCCTGCCGCTGTTCCTCTCGCTGCGCTACTTCCAGCGCCGCCTCTCGGCTGCCTACGGCGTCGTACGCCGCTCCGTCGGTGCGATGCTCTCGGCCATCTCGGAGCCGGTCGTGGGTGCCGTGACCGTTCGCACCTACGGGATCGAGCAGCGCACCCAGGGCCGCATCGACGAGGCCATCTTGGCCAACCAGGTGGCCTCCACCCGGGCGCAGGGCCTCACCGCGTTCTCCTTCAGCCTCGGCGGTGTGTCGGCCGGGCTGGCCAACGCGGGAGTCCTGATCCTCGGCATCTGGCTGGGCTTCGCGGGTGACATCACCTCGGGCGAGGTCATCGGCTTCGCGTTCCTGGTGACCCTGTTCGTGGGGCCGGTCCAGATGGGCACCCAGGTGCTCACGGACGCCCAGAACGCCATCGCGGGCTGGCGACGGGTGATCGGCATCCTGGAGACACCCGCCGACCTCGACGACCCGGGTCCCTCCGGGCACTCGTTGCCGCGCGGGGCCATGGACGTGGCGTTCGAGGGTGTGTCCTTCGGCTACCCGGGTGGGCCGCTCGTGCTGCGCGAGGTCACCGAGCACATCGGGTCGGGCAGCCGGGTCGCCGTGGTCGGCGAGACCGGCTCGGGCAAGACGACCTTCGCCAAGCTGCTCACCCGGCTGATGGACCCGAGCGCGGGTGCGGTGTTGCTCGACGGTGTCGATGTCCGGGAGGTCGAGTTCGCCTCGCTGCGTCGACGGGTCGTGCTCGTCCCGCAGGAGGGGTTCCTGTTCGACTCCACCCTGCTGGACAACGTGCGCTACGGCGACCTGGACGCCACCCGTGAGCACGTGGTGGAATCCGCGGCCGAGCTCGGTCTCGGCGACTGGCTCGACGCTCTGCCGAAGGGGCTCGACACCCGGGTCGGCCAGCGCGGGGAGTCGCTCTCGGCCGGGGAGCGCCAGCTGGTCGCGCTGCTGCGCGCCCACCTCGCCGACCCCGACCTGCTCGTCCTCGACGAAGCCACCAGCGCCGTCGACCCGGCGCTGGAGATGCGCATCGGGCGTGCCCTGGAACGGCTGATGAGCGGCCGCACCTCGGTGACCATCGCGCACCGACTCTCCACGGCCGAGAACGCCGACGAGGTGATCGTCTTCGACAAGGGTCGAGTCGTCCAGCGCGGAACACACGCAGTTCTCGTCGGTCGGCTGCTCGCGGACGGCGAGCCGGGCGTCTACTCCAGGCTGCACTCCTCCTGGGTCGCCCAGCAGTCGAGGTGACATGACCGGGGATACTGAGGAGGTGAGAGAGCCCGTCAACGACTCAGCGCTGGACCCAGCCGTCGCCGCACGCCTCAAGCGCAACACCGATGGCCTGGTGCCCGCGGTCGTCCAGCAGCACGACACCGGGGAGGTCCTGATGCTCGGCTGGATGGACGACGAGGCACTGCACCGCACCCTGACGACGGGTCGCGGCACCTACTGGAGCCGGTCTCGGCAGGAGTACTGGGTCAAGGGCCAGACCTCGGGCCACACCCAGCGTGTGGTCGGGGTCCGTCTCGACTGTGACGGGGACACCGTCCTGGTCGCGGTCGACCAGACAGGTCCCGCGTGCCACACCGGCACCCACACCTGCTTCGACGCGGATGTCCTGCTCGCGCGGGAGCCGGATGCCTGAGCCCTCAGCGGCGCGCCGGACGTTCGGGCCGGTCGTCCTCCTCGGGCTGGCCTCGGCCGCCCTCGCCGCGGTGGCCAGCGCCAAGCCGTGGATCGGATCCGGCACCAGCGCCGGAGCGAGTGACGCCACCATGACCGCTCTCGACAGTGGCACCCGCTACCCTCTCGCCTCGGCGATCAGCCTCGTGCTGCTGGCTGCCTGGGGAGTGCTGCTCGTCACCCGGGGTCGGGTCCGCCGGACGTTCGCGCTCCTCGCGTCGGTTGCTGCTTTGGGCCTGCTCGTCTCAGTGGTCGCCGCCTACTTCACGCTGCAGGACTCCGCGAGCGACTCCTACAACGAGCTGATGGGCCACGGCGCGCAGGACACCGGTTTCACCGGCTGGTTCGCGACGAGCGCCGTCTGCGCCGTCGTGGCATTGGTCCCGGCGGCCCTCGCCGTACGACTGACGCCTAGGTGGCCCGAGATGGGCACCCGGTACGACGCCCCGGGGGCTCCCGAGCCCACCAGCGATCAGGGCAGCGCCGATCCCGACAGGGAGCTGTGGCACGCGCTTGACGAGGGGCGCGATCCCACCGACACGACTCGACCCTCCGACCCTCCGTAGGCGGTTGCGCGGCCCGGACCGCACCCCACTAGAATGTCGCCGACGTAGCGACCCCTGACCCCCGAGGAGCTCCATGTCCGACAACCACGGCAACACCCCCGCAGCCTGGACGGCGGTCGTCGTGGCCCTCGCCGGGTTCGTGGTGGGTGGCATCGGCCTGATGGTCAGCAGCATGGCCATGTTCTGGATCGGAGTGGCCCTCGCCCCGGTGGCCCTGATCGTCCTCGCCGCCATGACGAAGATGGGCTACGGCACCATTAGGCACTGAGCCGAAATGGTGGTCATGCACGAGCCCCTCACGCTCCCGTCCCGGTCCGACCGGCTACGGGGGCCGCTGGTCACTGCGGGAGTCATCGGCGGGCTCACCATCGCGCTGCACTTCCGCGACCCCCACTCCTCGGGCAGCTGGGGCGGGTGTCCGTGGTTGGCCCTGACCGGCCTGTACTGCCCGGGCTGCGGCGGGCTGCGAGCCGTCAACGACCTCACCAACGGCGACCTCCTCGGCGCGGCCAGCAGCAACCTCGTGTTCGTCGCCCTGATCCCGGTGCTGGTGATCTGGTGGCTGGCCTGGACGAGGCGTGCCTTGTCGGGCCCGACGGCGGGTCAGGCGACGAGCACACCTTGGACTCGGCGCCCCGGTGCATGGATCGCTGTGTTCACCGTGGTGATGATCGTGTTCGCCGTACTCCGCAACCTGCCTGCCGGGAGCTGGCTCGCCCCCTGAGCCGTC
>JBDSXU010000016.1:0-2003 GCA_039926005.1 Marmoricola sp. | reverse complement strand
AGGTTGCCGCAGGGCTCGGACACGGCGAGCTCAACGTGGCGCAGGCGCAGGTGATCACGCACGCGCTCGACGAGCTCCCGACCGACAAGATCTCAGCCGACGTGCTTGCCCGGACCGAGGCTCACCTGGTCGCGAAGGCCGCCGACTTCGGGCCGCGGGAACTCACGATTCTGGGGCGGCGGATCCTCGAAATCGTCGCACCCGGGATCGGTGAGCAGCACGAGGCTGAACAGCTCGCGAAGGAGGAGCTTCGTGCCGAGCGCCAGACCAGCCTGGTCAGCAAGAGGCTGGGTGATGGCAGCACCCGGATCACCATCAACGTCCCCGACCGGGTCGCGATCCGTTTGAACACCTACCTCGAGGCGTTCACCTCACCCAGATATGACCGCCTGCGCCACCAAGGTGTCGCAGAGGGCGACCGGATCCCGATCGCTCGCAAACGCGGCCAGGCGTTCTGCGCCCTGCTCGAAGCGCTCGACCCACAACGGATGCCCGCCCACGGTGGCGACGCCACCACCTTGATCGTCACCGTCTCCCTCGAGGAACTGCGCAAGGACCTCGGCACCGGTGAGCTCGGCCCCTCGGACAAGCTGACCGCTGGCGAGGTACGCCGGCTCGCGTGCACCGCCCAGATCATCCCGGCCGTGCTCGGTGGGAGGTCCGAGGTCCTCGACCTGGGCCGCTCCTCGCGGCTGTTCAAACCGGCCCAACGCAAGGCGATGATCATCCGCGACCGGGAGTGCCGCGCCGAGGGATGCACCATCCCCGCCGCCTGGTGCGAGGCCCACCACTGGAGCAGACCCTGGGCCCAGGGAGGCCTCACCGACCTCAAGGACGGACTCCTCCTCTGCTCCTGGCACCACCACCGTGTCCACGACGACACCTACGACGCCAGCCGGATGCCCGGCGGGGACGTCCGGTTCAGCCGGCGGACGTGAGGCGCTCATGCACCACGACATCGAGGTGTTGGGGCCGTGGCGGCAGCATTTTGTGTCGCGAGACGCCCGGCACGAGCACAGCCGCCTCGCCTGGTCAGTCCTGGGTCAGCATGGTGGCGCCCAGGCCGACCATCATCACACCGCCGGTCGCACCCAGCCGGTCAAGTCGGTCCGGCTTGCGGGCGAACCAGTCACGCGCCTTCGAGGCCGCCAGCGCCCAGATGGTGTCGGAGCAGATCGCCATCACGCCGAAGGCCAGGCCCAGCACCGACATCTGCAGCCCGACGTGGCCCGCTGAGGCGTCGACGAACTGCGGCAGGAAGGCCACGAAGAAGACGATCGTCTTCGGGTTGGTGACGCCCACGACGAAGCCGGTGCGCAGGGACTTCCCGCGCCCACCACTCTTGACCCGGGCGGCCATGGCTGCCCGCGCGTCGGCCCGGTGCCGGATGGCCTGGACGCCGAGCCAGATCACGTACGTGGCCCCGACCACCTTGACCGCGGCGTACGCCGTGGAGCTGGCGGTCACCACCGCATCGAGCCCGACCGCGATCAGCACCACCTGGGTGGTGATGCCGAGGCCGTTGCCGGCCACCGAGAGCAGTGCGTCGCGGCGGCCCACGGTCAGCGCGCGGCCGATCGTGAAGAGCAGGCTGGGTCCGGGGACCTGGATGAAGAGGATGGACGCCACGAGGAAGGCGATCCACTGGCTGGTGGTGGGCACGCTCCAGTGTCCATCTCGTGCGGGGCGCGGACAAACTGGTTTCGCCTCGCCCCAGCTCCTTCGACTGGAGGTCAGCCTTCTATGCCGAAGACCGGCATCGCTGCCCGCTCCGGCTGCTGAGCCTCGGCCGCGAGGAGAGCGACACCTACATCGCCTGCATAGAGACTGTTCCCGCGGAGGGTCTGTCCCGCGTGGCCAGTCGCGCGCGCGACCATGCTGTTGGCGCGCGTTCGCCAGACAGGTTCTCCCGAACTTCGGTACATGTCCAGGAGTGCATACGCCTGGCCTCCGGACCCACAGCAGAGACCCGCACCCATCCGGGACGGCGCGAGCCACGTGTG
>JBDSXU010000015.1:0-4885 GCA_039926005.1 Marmoricola sp. | reverse complement strand
CGGTAGGCCTTGAGGACGGTGTTCGGGTTGATCGCCAGGCTCGCGACGACGTCCTTGACAGTGGGTAGTTGGTCACCCTCCACCAGCAGGCCGAGACGCAACGCCCGTCGTACCTGATGGACGACCTGAAGGTACGGCGAGACCCCCGACCTGGAGTCCAGCGAGAACTCGATCATCACGTTTCCATTCATCTAGTTAACTAGCAGAATAGAAGCCTCCGGAACCGTCGTCAAGAGCGACATCGTTATGTACCGCACCGGCCTGGTGCCGTGCTCTCCCCGATGATTGCCGCCGCAGCAACAACGGGGCCCTGGAGGAGGGTGGTGGCGTCGCCTGGGTCGGCTGGTCACGCCTCTGTGGACCTGTTGGACGGTCAGCGGCTGGGGTGGCGCAGCAGACCCAGCCGCGCGGCTTCGCGAACGGCCTCGCGGCGGTTGGTGACCCCGAGCTTGGCGTAGATGTGGCGGGTGTGGGTTCGCACGGTGTTCACCGAAACGCTGAGCTCGCGGGCGATGCCGGGCCCACCCAGGTCACTTTCAAGCAGCCGCAGGACGTCGAGCTCGCGGTCGCTGAGCGAGTCGACGACGGGCACCGTCCTCGCCGATGCGGGTGTGTCGAGGTTCAGTTCGTCGGGGTGCGGCGGCTCTGCGTCACCGGCGGTGAGCACGGCGCGAGCGTACAGACCCCCGACGGCGTAGGGCTCGATGGTGTGGAGCAGTACGTCGAGGGCTGGGCGTGCGTCGAGGAAGACCCGGAGGTAGCCCTCACGCTCAGCCAAGGCCAGCGCTCGGCCCAGTAGTCCTGAGGTGCGCGACCGGTGACTGCCCTCAGCCTCGGACGCCAACGCCAGGTGCACGAGGATCTCGATCAGGTTGCCTGTCCGGCCACCTGCCTCGGCTGCGGCCTTCAGCCGTTCGAGCAGCCGTCTCGCCACGTGCACGGCCGCCGGTGAGGATCGGGCACGGTGTTGGGCCAGCAGCACCATCGCCAGGGTGATGTGCTCGAACTCGCGCATGTAGGTGAGCTCGTCATCGGCGGCCAGGTCGAGGGCCTGCGCCCAGGACTCCGCGGAGGCGAGATCTCCGGCAGCGAGGTTGACCCGTGTGCGCAGAGCCGCGATGGGGCGCACGTTCGGGGCGAAGTCGCCGAAGTACACCTGCTCGGCTTCGTCGAGGAGCTCGATCGCCCCCGGGAGGTCCCCCTGTGCTGCCAGCAGGCGCGCCTGCGCGACGCAGCGACGGTAGGGGTTCTGGGGCAGACCCGCGGCGTCGCCGAGGTCCCGGGTGCGCTGCAGGTGGTCTGCCGCGGTAGCCAGGTCGTTGCGTTCAGAGGCGATACCGCTGATGCCGACGTGCATGTCGGCTGTTCCACGGGTCGTCGCTGCCCGGTCGTCTTCTGCGAGGCGCAGCGCGTCGCCATAGGTGTGCAGCGCGTCGGTGAGCCGCCCTTGGGTGATGCGGATGTCGCCCAGCGTGATGGAGCAGCCGAGCACGTCGGAGATGTGCCCGGCCCTGCGTAGCCCGTCCACACAGGTCGAGTAGGAGCGGTGCGCCTCCTCCAGGTCGCCGCTGGCCCACCGCGCGAGGCCGGCCGTGGCGGCGGCCCCGGCGCGGGTCAGGTGGTCATCGGTGGCGGCGATGGAGGTAGCCATGTCGGCGTGGCTGATGGTCGCGGCTGGGTCGCCGTGTATCAGCGCCAGCGCGGACCGGTACAGCTCGAGTGCTGCGGGCATCCGTGCCCACTCGTCTCCGTCGAGGACGATGGTCCCGGCCGGTGGTGGGCTCGCCGTCCCGTCGGGACCGAGGGCGGGCAAGTGCTGCTCGAGGTCGTGAAGGCGTTTCGGGACGTCGGTGAACAGCCCACTGGACATCAGTGCCCCGATGAAGCCCAGTGCCAGGACCGGCCGTGTGTGCACCACCTCGTCCGGGATGACTGCGAGCCATCCGGCGATGGTTGACTCCTGCCGGTCTCGTTGCAGCGCGGGCACGGCCAGCTCGGCGAGGTCGGCTGCGTGGTCGATGTCGCCGGCCGCGACAGCGTGCCGTACCGCGGGGACCGGGTCACCGGCCGCGTCGTACCACTGGCTGGCACGGCGGTGGAGGTCTGCGACCTGCGCGGGTCGACCCTCGAGGAGGTGGGTGCCGAGTACCTCGGCGAACAGATGGTGGTAGCGGTACCAGCGGCGGGTGTCATCGAGTGGCACCAGGAACAGGTTGGTGCGGTCCAGGTGCTCGAGCATGTCTTGGCTGTCGGTGTTTGTGGTGACCGCCTCGCACAGCGGCCCGCTCAACCGGTCGAGGATGGAGGTCTGGAGCAGGAAGTCGCGGACCTGTGACGGTTGGCGGCTGAGCACCTCTTCGGCGAGGTAGTCCACGATGTAGCGGTCGTCGCCGGCGAAGGCAGCGATGAAACCTGCAGCGTCGCCACGCCCTCGCAGCGAGAGGGCGGCCAGCTGCAGGGCGGCGATCCAGCCTTCGGTGCGGGTTTCCAGCGTCGAGATATCACCCGGCGTGAGTGCGAGCGCCGCGACGTCGTTGAGGTAGGTCGCGACTTCGGTCAGGGTGAAGCGCAGGTCGGCGGCACGGATCTCGACCAGCTCGCCTCGGGCGCGCAGGCGCGCCAGCGGCAGTGCCGGGTCGACGCGGGAGCTGATGACTAGGTGCATCTGGGGTGGAAGGTGCTCGAGGAGGTAGGCCACACTCGGTTGCAGGTCCGGGTTGTCCACGAGGTGGTAGTCGTCGAGGACCAGGTCCAGCTCGGTCGGTGCACCGCTCAGCTCGTTGATGAGGGTGGCCAGGACGCCGTCGAGGGGCGGGTGACCCGTCGCCAGCAGCGCCAAGGCACTGTCCCCGACCTCCGGCACCGCCCGCTGCACTGCGGTGACCAGGTAGGCCCAGAACCGGGCAGGTTGGCTGTCACTCTCCTCCAAGGACAGCCACGCGACGCAACGCCCCTGACCAGCGGATGCTTTGAGCCACCTGGACAGCAGCGTCGACTTCCCGAAGCCGGCTGGTGCGGAGACCAATGTGAGCCGCGCAGCTCGCCCTCGGTCCAGCAGCTGCGTCAGCCGGGGGCGTGCCACAGCATCTCCGCGAGGCTTTGGCACGAAGAACTTCGTCTCCACCAAGGGACCTGCCACCACAGCTCCCCTCCGGGGTCGGGGCGATGCGGTCGAGCCTAGAACACCCGACTGTCGGCGCGGCTCCTATGATTCGTGAGTGCCGACTGCGGTGCTCGCCACGAAGCTGTTCGCGCCGGCCCTGCGCTCCCAGGGCGTCGCGCGCACGAGACTGCGAGAACGTCTCGACACCACCCTCGAGCCGGGCCAGCGGCTGACGCTCGTGTCGGCGCCCGCCGGGTTTGGGAAGACGACATTGCTGAGCGACTGGGTCGCCCACCTGGTGGGTCAGAACTCGCAGGCGCGGGCTGCGTGGTTGTCCCTGGATGAGGGGGACAACGATCTGGGACGGCTGCTGAGGCATCTGGTCGCGGCTCTGGCAGGCGTCGGCGTCGACCTGGAGGGGGCGGCTGTGCTCGAGTCGCTGCCGGGCGACCCGACCGCGGCTATGACCTCCGTGGTCAACGCTGTCGCGGATGCCGGAGAACAGGCGCCTGAGACGCGTTGGGTGCTGGTCCTGGATGACTATCACGTCATCACCGCGCCGGAGGTGCACGAGGCCACCTCGTTTCTCCTCGAGCACCTTCCCGACCAGCTGCGCCTGGTGGTGGCCACCCGCGCCGACCCGCCCTTCGCGCTCTCGCGGCTGCGTAGCCGCGGCCAGCTGGTCGAGGTGCGCGGGGCCGACCTTCGTTTCACCCGGGGTGAGGCGCAGCAGTTCCTCAACGAGGCGATGCACTTGGGTCTAGACACCGCAGACGTGGAGGCCCTTGAGGGACGCACGGAGGGCTGGATCGCCGGTCTGCAGCTCGCGGCACTCTCGTTGCGCGCGATCCCGACCAGGCCCGAGGTCACCGACTTCATCGAGGCGTTCACCGGCAGCAACCGGTTCGTCATCGACTACCTGGCCGACGAGGTGCTGACTCGGCAGGACGCCGGGGTGCGCGGCTTCTTGCTGCGGACCTCGGTCCTCGACCGGCTCACCGGTTCCTTGTGCGACGCGGTCAGTGGGCAGTCTGGCGGCACGGCGATGCTTGCGGACCTGGAGCGCGCCAACCTGTTCCTGGTCGCGTTGGACTCTGAGCGCTCCTGGTACCGCTACCACCACCTGTTCGCCGACGTACTGCGCGCTCGGCTGCTCACCCAGGACCCCGACCTGGTCCCACGGCTGCATCGGCGGGCCAGCGACTGGTACGCCGAGCGCGGCCTCGCCGCTGACGCCATCCGGCACACCCTCGTCGCCGAGGACTTCACGCGGGCCGCGTACCTGGTGGAGGAAGCCCTGCCCGAGGTCCGTCGTGCCCGGCAGGACAGCCAGCTGCTCGGATGGATTCGCGCGTTGCCGCAGTCCGTCGTACGCCGCAGCCCGGTGCTGAACATCGTGGCCGGCTGGGCGCAGATGATGACCGGCGACCTCGACGGGCTGGAGTCCTACCTCGAGGACGCTGACGCTGCGCTGAGGGCGGGCAGTGGCGACGAGGAGGTGGCGGCAACGTGGGCGGACACCGAAGACCTCCGCACCGCAGCGGCGACGATCTTGGTCTACCGAGCCTCCCTGGCTCAGGCCCGCGGCGATGTCGCCGCAACGGTGCGCTACGCGCGAGAAGCTTTTGCCCTGGCCGGCCCCGAGGACCATTTCGTGCGAGGTGGCGCAGGCGGTTTCCTCGGCCTCGCAGCGTGGGCTGCCGGTGACATCGAGGAAGCCATCGCCACGTTCTCCGAGGCCAGGCGCAGTCTGCATGCCGCGGGAAACCTGGTTGATGAGCT
>JBDSXU010000014.1:0-10222 GCA_039926005.1 Marmoricola sp. | reverse complement strand
CGTTCTACCTCGGCTTCCACGCCCGTCGGATGGAGCCCCGCCCGGAGGACCGCAAGGAGGGCGAGATCGCCGAGGGTGCCGGTGAGCTCGGCTTCTTCCCGCCCTACAGCTGGTGGCCGCTGTGGTGCGCCATGTGCCTGGCCACCATGGTGCTCGGTGTGGCGATCGGCTGGTGGCTGGTCGTCATCGGCGGCGTGCTGGGTGCGCTCGCCCTGTCCGGCCTGATCTTCGAGTACTACCGGGGCGAGCACGCTCACTGATTCCCACTCCGCAGCGTGACCATGGACACGCTGTGCGTGGGCGTGTCGTCAGGGAGCCGTTGTTAGCCTTAGGACGTCGTTTCCTCGATTTCGTGACTGTGGAGTCCTCAATGGCCAACTGGTCCATCCGAACACGCCTATCCCTGGTTGGTGTCGCTCTGACACTCGCCACCGTGACGGCCTGCTCCGGCCAAACGGCCGGCAACGACCCGGCTTCCGATGCGCAGGGGGCCTCGTCGCAGCAGGAGGACAAGTCGTCCCAAGCCACGGTCGTGAGCAGCATCCACCGGGCCGCGAAAGCCGTCGGCCTCGAGCGCAGGCTGAAGCTGACCGCCAGGTCCGGCACCTTCGACTCGGTCCAGGTGACGGGTCCCAGCGGCGTCATCGTCAAGGGACGCTTCTCGGCAGACAAGACTCGCTGGGTCTCCCTGACCCCGTTGCAGGCTGCGTCGCGCTACCGCGTAACGAGCTCCGCTGTGGACGCCGATGGGCTCAAGAAGAACTACGAGTCGTCATTCCGCACCCGCTCGCTGACCCTGGATGAGCAGACCTACCCCAGCTTCGTCCCGGTGGGCGGCCAGACGGTCGGCGTCGGCATGCCGGTGATCATCCGGTTCGACGTACCCGTCACCAACCAGGCCTCGATCGAGCGCCACCTCGAGGTGACCAGCAAGCCCGCGCAGACCGGTTCGTTCCACTGGATCAGCAACCAGGAGGTGCACTGGCGTCCGCGGCACTTCTGGCGTCCAGGCACTGACGTGACCGTGAAGGCCGACATCGCCGGCGTCGCGGCCGGCGGTGGCATCTACGGTCAGAAGGACCGCACCATGAACTTCCACGTGGGCGACTCGATGATCAGCAAGGTCGACATGAACACCGACCAGATGCGCGTCTTCCGCAACGGCAAACTGGTGCGGACCATCCCGATCACCACGGGTGAGCAGCCGAAGTTCACCACTCGTTCCGGCACCAAGGTGATCATCGAGAAGTTCCGCCACAAGCGGATGAACTCCGAGACAATCGGGATCGACCCCGACAGTGCTGACGGCTACGACCTCGACGACGTCGAGTACGCCATGCGCGTCACCTACTCGGGTGAGTTCGTGCACGCTGCACCCTGGTCGGTGGCCTCACAGGGCAACTCCAACGTCAGCCACGGCTGCACCGGCATGAGTCCGGCGAACGCCGAGTGGCTCTACAACAACTCCAGCGTGGGTGACGTGGTCCAGTACGTCGGCACCAGCAAGCCGATGGACCTGACGAACGGCTTCGGGGACTGGAACGCCTCGTTCCCCACCTACCGCTCCGGATCCGCGCTCAGCTGATCCGCTCGTCCTCGCGGACGTGGAGCCGGCGGACGGTCGGTGAGGTCTTCATGTCCCCGGCTTCGGGGTAGGTGCCGAAGAGTCGGTCGGCAGTCCCGGCCGAGGTGACCGTGAACCAGTAGTGCTCGTTCTTGTAATGATGCAGCCGGTGGTTGCGCCACACGGCCCGGAAGGCGCGGGTGCGGGGCCGGTGGTCGCTGTGCACGAGGAAGTGCACCCACTCGTAGTTGAACATCAGCGCCCCCACGCTGACCAGGAAGGTGGCGCCTGCAGCCTCACCTGGGAACGCCAGCAGCGCGAGGACGACGTAGGACGGCAGCAGCCACAGTTCCACCTGCCACGGGATGAACACCAGCGGGAGCACTTGTGGGTCGGCGTGGTGGGCACGATGCTTCCGGGAGAGCAAGGAGTCCACGCGGAGGCCACCGACCTTGCGTGGACGCCAGTGCAGGATCACGACGTGGATGACCCATTCGATCACCGGGAACAACGCCACGAGCGCGACGGGGACGACCAGCTCGGTCCGGTCGAAGGTGAGCAGGGTCGCCCGGTAGGCGATCGCACCCAGCAGGAACGCGCCGATCAGCCAGGGGGAGGGATGTCCCCAGAACTGTCGCCAAGCCGCGCCCATCGACTGGGAGGTACGCCGGGAACCGGTCACCTCCTCGACGGGTTCCGGTGCCGGCTGCTCGGCAGCAGCGAGTCCTTCCTCCTCGTCGGCGGCCAGCCGCTCACGTGCCTTCGCCTCGATCTCAGGGCTTGGTTGTGACATGGGATCTCCTTGGTCGAGCTGACGAAGATTGAAGTTGAGGTTGAGGGTCAGGGTTTTCCGGGCTCGAGGAGTGCCATCAGGCTTCCGAGGGCTTCGGTGGCGGGGCGGAGCAGCTCGTCTGCAGCCGCGTGAGCGGCAGTGGCTTCACCAGCGGCCACGGCGTCTGCGAGGGCGCGGTAGCCGTCGAGGTTGTCGACCTCGGCCCCCATCACCGGGCCGAGCGCCGCGATCGCCGGCTCGTAGGCAAGGCGCAGGCTGTTGAAGAGCAGGCGGAACACGATGGAGTCGGCGGCATCGACGACTGCGTCCCAGAAGCCGAGGGCGGCGTGCTGACGCGCCTCGGAGTCCGTCGCCTGCTCCAGCTGGGTCACCGCCCCTCGCAGCGCCCGGGCGGCTGCCGGACCGGCGCTCACGGCGGCCTGGGCGGCCACTGCCGGGGCGATGGACTGCCGGGCCTGCAGGATGCTGCGTCCCACGCGCGGATCGAGCTCACCGTCGCGCACGAGCAGCCGGGGGAGCAGGTCCAGGCCGGCGGAGGTGCGGAAGTCGCGCACCGTGGTGCTGCCGCCGTGGCGGACGTCGATGAGCTTGGCCTGGGACAGCCGCTGCAACGCCTCGCGGACGGCCGGTCGGGAAACGCCCAGCACCTCCGCCAGCCGGCGCTCACTCGGTAGCGAGTCGCCGGCAGCGAGCCCACCGTCGACCACCTCGCCGAGGAGCTGGTCGAAGACGTCCTCGGGGACGAGTCGGCGAGCGACGGGTTTCAGGGCCATGACCGCAGCCTGGTGGCAACACATCTGGTGGTCAAGTGGTAAGACCAGTACCTGAGACCGGATAGAGGGGCCCGGGAGATCCCGGGCCCCTCCTTCCGTGACCGTCAGTGCTTGGTGCTGAGCTCGTCACCGCTCACGTCGTGACGCCCGTCGAACTGGTGGCCGTCGGCGGCGTGACCCTCGAGCGGAATCTCGTGCTCGTGCTCGATCTCGGCGTGGTGGTGTCCCTCTTCGAGCTCGGCCCTTGTCGGCTTCTGGACGTTGCTGCCGTACCAGTACGCCGACAGCTTGGCGCGGAACTTGTCCTTGCGAGCCGTCGGCGACTCGACGCCGTTGCCGTCCGCCTCGGACTCCGGCACGAACACCTCGTCGCGGTCCCGCGAGGTGAGCGTGTAGGCCCTGGCCGGAGTCAGCGGCAGGTGCTTCTCGCTGTAGCCACCCTGGGCGTCGCGCATGATCACGCCGCTCTCAGACCCGTGCAGCAACACCTCGTTGTCGTGCCGCTGCAGGGAGATGCACCAACGTCGTGCGATCACGAAGGCGATCACCGGACCGATGAAGACGGCGGCCCGCATGAAGTAGGTGATCTGGTTGATGCTCAGATGCATCTTGATCGCGATGATGTCGTTGCCACCGGCCGCCCACATCAGGCCGTAGAAAGTCATCAGCGCGACCATCACGGCTGTGCGGGTCGGCGCGTTGCGGGGACGCTGGAGCAGGTGGTGCTCCCGCTTGTCCTGGGTGATCCAGCCCTCGATGAAGGGCAGCATCATCAGGATCGTGAACATCAGGCCCGGTAGCACGATGATCGGCAGGAACACGTTCCAGGACAGAGTGATCCCCCAGATGTGTGTCTCCAGGTTGGGCATGATCCGGAGCGCGCCGTCGGGCCAGCCCATGTACCAGTCGGGTTGTGAACCAGCCGTGACCTCGGCCGGAACATAGGGGCCGAAGCGCCAGACCGGGTTGATGCTCATCAACCCGCCCATCAGGCTCAGCACGCCGAAGACGATGAAGAAGAAGCCACCCGCCTTGGCCATGTAGACCGGCAGCATCGGGAAGCCCACGACGTTCTGCTCGGTGCGTCCGGGCCCGGGCCACTGGGTGTGCTTGTGATAGACGAGCAGCAGCATGTGCGCTGCGATCAGGGCGAGCAGGAGCCCGGGGATCAACAGCACGTGGATGGTGAACAGACGCGGGATGATCGATTCGCCCGGGAACTCCCCGCCGAACAGGAAGAACGACATGTAGGTGCCGACGACGGGCATCGACTTCATGAAGCCGTCGGCGGCCCGGATGCCGGTGCCCGAGAGCAGGTCGTCGGGCAGCGAGTAGCCGGTGAAGCCCTCGAGGGTGCCGAGGAGCAGCAGGAGCGAACCGATCACCCAGTTGAGCTCACGGGGCTTGCGGAAGGCGCCGGTGAAGTAGACCCGCAGCAGATGGATCATCATCGCGGCGACGAAGATCATGGCCGCCCAGTGGTGCACCTGACGCATCAGCAGACCGGCGCGTACGTCGAAGGAGATGTCCAGGCTGGAGGCGTAGGCCTCCGACATGTGGATTCCGCGCAACTGGTCGTAGGAGCCGTCATAGACGACCTCGACCATGCTCGGGCGGAACCACAGGGTCAAGAAGACGCCGGTGAGCAGGAGCACGACGAAGCTCCACAGCGCGATCTCACCCAGCATGAACGACCAGTGGTCGGGGAAGACCTTGCGGAGGTTCTTCTTGGCGAGACCGGCGAGACCGAGCCGGTCGTCGGCCCACTCGGCCGCGGCACCCGCCTTGGAGGGTTTCGAGGCCTTGGCGGCCGTAGTGCTGTTGGACTTGGCAATGGCGGACATCGTCAGATCACCCACGTTCCCAGAAGCTCGGGCCGACTGGCTCGGTGAAGTCGCGGGTCGCGACCAGGTAGCCCTCGTCGTCCACGGCCAACGGTAGCTGAGGCACCGCACGGGCCGCGGGCCCGAAGATGACGCGACCGTTGTCGGCGAGGTCGAAGGTGGACTGGTGGCACGGGCACAGCAGGTGGTGCGTCTGCTGTTCCCACAAGGAGATCGGGCACCCGACGTGCGTGCAGATCTTGGAGAAGCACAAGACGCCGTTGACGCCCCAGTTCTCGCGGTCCTTCGACGCCTTGATGTCGTCAGGCTGCATCTTCACGATGATGACCGCAGCCTTGGCCTTCTGCTTTTGCAGCTCGGCCCCCTCGATCAAGGGCTCGCCGTCGGCGTCCTCCTCGTAGAAGATCTCAGGCTCACCGTTGATCAGCTGGCCGATCTCCATGTCGGCCGGCCTGATCGGCGTGCCGTCGACGTCCTGGACGACGCGCATCCCCTTCTTCCAGATGGTGTGGAAGAGCTTGTCGCCAGGAAGCGGTCCGAGGTCACGCAGCGGGATGATCGCCACCAGGCCGAGCGCGCCCATCGCGCCGAACAGCGAGTTGCGGATGAGCGGACGACGGGCGATGCCGGACTCCTCGGCGCCGAGGGCGAGGATCCGCACGGTGTCCTCGCGGTCCTCCTGGGAGGAGCCACCGGGGTGGCGGAACTCCATGATCTCGTGGTCACCCATCAGCTTACGGGCCCACTGGATGATGCCGATGCCGATGCACAGCAGCGCGAGGCCCAGGAAGGCACCCAGCGCGGCGTTGGAGGCACCCAGACCGGCGATCACGCTCGGCTCGTCACCGACCTTGAAGACGAAGTAGGACACGCAGAACAGCAGTGTGAAGACCGTGGAGAGTCCGAACAGCATGGCGACCTGGCGCTCGGCACGCTTCTCGGCGTGCTCGTCGACGTCGGTGGGGCGCGGCTCGTGCTCCGGTAGGCCGGGGTCGGCGACCGGTTCTGTCTCGTGGTTCGCGCTGTGGTGCTTCTCGACGCTCATCCCTGGGTCTTCTTCCTCGAACGGGTGGAGTTGGCCGCGATCCAGACCGCGGCACCGACGAGACCTCCGATGCCCACGAGCCAGGCGAACAAGCCCTCGGTGACGGGGCCGAGCGAACCGAGCGTGAAGCCGCCGTAGTCGGGCGTGGCCTCGTTCTTCTTGAGGTAGGCGATGACCTGACGCTTGTCCTGAGGGGTCATCATCTCGTCGGAGAAGACGGGCATCTGCTGGGGACCGGTGAGCATCGCCTCGTAGATGTTCTTCTCGGAGACGCCGGTGAGCTTGGGAGCGAAGCGGCCACGGGGGAGTGCTCCGCCGCTGCCGGCGAAGTTGTGGCACGCGGTGCAGTTGGTGCGGAAGAACTCACCACCGCGGACGACATCCTCGTTGTCGGCGTCCGAAGCGTCGTACTGCGACGCGGCCGGGACGTCGGGACCGGGGCCGAGCGAGGCGACGTAGGCGGCGAGCGCCTCGATCTCGGCGGCGTCGTAGACCGGGGGCTTGCGCAGCGCCTGGGTGCCGGGCTGGGCCATCGGCATCCGGCCGGTGCCCACCTGGAAGTCGACCGCAGCGGCACCCACGCCGATCAGCGAGGGGCCGTACTGGCCGCCGTTCTTGGTGTTGATGCCCTCGGCGTTCTTGCCGTGGCAGGAGGCGCAGCCGACCAGGAAGATGGCGCGTCCCTTGGCCACGGTGTCCTCGTCGGCGGCGCGCGTCTGGGCGCCTGCCGGGTCGACGGCGTAGTACGTCGCGCCGGTCACCAGCAACCCGAGCAGCAGCACGAGCGGGGCTGCAAACCGACCTCGACGACCGGTCGAGAGTCGACCGGAGATCCGGTGAGCCAGCCGACGGCTGAGTTTCTGCGTGAGTCGCACCAGTGCGTCCTAACTCGTCAGTACTACTTGATCAGGTACACGGTCGCGAACAGGCCGATCCAGACGACGTCGACGAAGTGCCAGTAGTACGACACGACGATCGCTGTCACAGCCTGCTCGTGGGTGAACTTGCGCGCAATGAGGGTGCGTCCGAGCACGAACAGGAAGGCGACGAGGCCACCTGTGACGTGAAGTCCGTGGAAGCCCGTGGCGAGGTAGAACACGGTGCCGTAGGCGGAGGACTGGATGGTCACGCCCTCGTGCACGAGCTCGACGTACTCGAAGGACTGGCCGGCGATGAAGATCGCGCCCATGGCATAGGTGAGCACGAACCACTCACGTAGGCCCCACAGCTTGATCTGGTAGACCTTGCCGGCGCGACCGACGATGCCCTTCTCCGCCTGGAACACGCCCAGTTGGCAGGTGAGCGACGAGAGCACCAGCACCGTGGTGTTCACCGCCGAGAACGGGACGTTCAGCTTGGCGCTCTCCTGGGCCCACAACTCGGGGCTGACCGCCCTGATCGTGAAGTAGGACGCGAACAGCGCCGCGAAGAACATGAGCTCGCTAGAGAGCCACACGATGGTGCCCACGCTGACCATGCTGGGACGGTCGTGATGCCCATGGAGCCGGGATGCCGGGATAACCGCTGCAGTCGCCACGACAGCATTATTGCCTCCCTCGTCCCAGACGCCACCCCTGCCCCCGGTGTTTCGCTGTGATGTTGGTTCCCAAGGCGTGTCACCCAACCCAATCCTGCTGCGCGGACTGGCTTGGGGTGACACGGCTTAACCTGTCTGGGTGCCGCCATTTTCGCCCTCGGCGGTCTTCACCCAGTGGGGACTGTCGCCAGCCCTCTTCGTGCTCGTCGTATGGGTCACGGGGCTCTATCTGTACGGCGTCTGGCGGCTCCACGAGCGCGGCGACAGGTGGTCTCCGGCGCGCACGCTGGCGTTCGTGGTCGGCGGGATGGGCTCGTTCTTCTTCGCCACCAGTTCGGGCGTGGCGGCCTACGACACCACGCTCCTGAGCGTGCACATGGTGCAGCACATGATCCTCTCGATGGCGGTGCCGCTGTTCTGTGCACTGGGCGCACCGGTGACGCTCGCGCTGCGCACCTTTCCCCGACGTCCCCGAGCCTGGCTGCTGTCGGTGCTGCACTCACGGGTGGCCAAGGTGTTGACCTTCGCGCCGCTCACCCTCGCGCTGTACGTCCTCAGCCCCTGGGCGCTCTACTTCTCCGGCTGGTACGACGCCACCTTGCACTCGAACCTGCTCCACGAGCTCATGCACGTCCACCTCGTCGTGGTCGGGACGCTGTTCTTCACGCCGATCCTCGGCATCGATCCGGTGCCGGGGCGGGTGAGCTATCCCTTCCGGCTGCTGATGCTCATGCTGACGCTGCCGTTCCATGCGTTCCTGGGCGTCACGATCATGGGTCAGACGGACCTCGTCGGCGGCAGCTGGTATCCCGATCTGCACACCACGATGCCGTGGCTCCCGGATCCCCATGCGGACCAGCACCTCGCCGGGGGAATCCTCTGGGGCTCGGGGGACCTGATCGGGCTGTTGTTGTTCTCCGTGCTGTTCGCCCAGTGGGTGCGAGCCTCCATGCAGGAGGCGCGACGCGAGGACCGGCGGCTCGACCGGTTGGAGCGGCTCGAGCAGGCTGGCGGGGACGCCCCGGCCGGCCAGGCGCCCAACCGGTAGCATCTGCCGCGTGAGCAGCCCCCGGACCAACCAGCAGAGCGCGCCGCTGAAGGTGCTCCTCTACAGCGACGACGTCGACACCCGGCAGCAGGTGATGCTGGCCCTCGGTAAGCGCCCGCACCCCGACCTCCCCGAGCTCGAGTACGTCGAGGTGGCCACCGAGCCGGTCGTCATCCAGCAGATGGACGCCGGCGGCGTCGACCTGGCGATCCTGGACGGTGAAGCGGTCCCCGCCGGTGGCCTCGGCATCGCCCGCCAGCTCAAGGACGAGATCTACCGCTGCCCCCCGCTGCTGGTGCTGACCGGCCGGGTGCAGGACAACTGGCTGGCGACGTGGTCACGTGCCGACGGCGTCGTGTCACACCCGCTGGACCCGATCGAGCTCGCCGAGACCGTGATCCGGCTGCTGCGCTCGCGGGTCCCGGCCCAGACGTGAGCCCAGACGTGAACCCAGAGATGGGCCCAGAGATGAGCCCAGACCTGATGGTCCGCTGCTGATGTCCACGACGACGTGGCCCGACGTGATCGGGTCGCTGATCGCCGGCGTCGACCTGACCTCCGGGCACACCTCGTGGGTGATGGACGAGATCCTCTCCGGGCAGGCCACGCCCGTGCAGATCGCGGGTTTCGCCGTCGCGCTGCGGGCCAAGGGCGAGACCGTGGAGGAGCTGCAGGGGCTCGTGGACGCGATGTACGAGCACGCCACGCCTCTGTTCGTGCCGGGCCGGGTGCTCGACGTGGTCGGCACGGGCGGCGACCGGTCCTTCTCGGTGAACATCTCCACGATGGCGGCGATCGTGGCCGCCGGAGCCGGTGCTCCCGTGGTCAAGCACGGCAACCGCTCGGCGTCGAGCAAGGCCGGCAGCGCGGACGTGCTCGAGCTCTTGGGGATCCGGCTCGACCTCTCGGCCGACGACGTTGCCCGGGTCGCGGAGGAAGCCGGCATCACGTTCTGCTTCGCGGCCGCCTTCCATCCGGCGCTGCGGCACGCCGCCACCGCGCGCGGCGAGCTGGGCGTCGGCACCACGTTCAACTTCCTGGGCCCGATCGCGAACCCGGCCCGACCCGACGCGCAGGCGATCGGGTGCGCCGATCGGCGGATGGCTCCGGTGATGGCGGGGGTGTTCGCGCGGCGCGGGGTCGACGCCTGGGTCTTCCGCGGCGACGACGGGCTGGACGAGCTGACCACGACGACGACCTCGAGCCTCTGGGCGGTCACGGGTGGCGAGGTCGTGGAGCACACGCTGGATCCCGCCGCGCTCGGGGTCCCGCGTGGGACCGCCGAGGGACTGCGCGGTCAGGACGCGGCGTACAACGCGGACGTCGTACGCCGGCTGCTGGGCGGCGAGACGGGTCCTGTGCGTGATGCTGTCCTGCTCAACGCCGGCGCAGCCCTGGCCGTGCACGCCGCCGAGCCCGGCTCGATCGAGGACCGACTGGTGACCGGCATCGCCCGTGCCACCGAGGCGGTGGACTCCGGTGCGGCGCACGCGACACTGGACCGCTGGGTCGCGGCCACCCGCTGACTCAGAGCTCGAGCGTCCAGGAGCCCGAGTCGGCGTCACGCCGGAACCCCAGACGTCCGTAGTAGGCGCCGACCATGCTCGAGGGCGTCACC
>JBDSXU010000013.1:0-3762 GCA_039926005.1 Marmoricola sp. | reverse complement strand
CGGGGACCGGGAGCAGCCCGATCGCGTGGTAGTGACGGATCGCCCGCACCGTGGTTTCCGTCAGCTCAGCGATCTCCTTGACCTTCACAGGTCCAGCATCTCGCTGTGACGCGACGTCACATCAAATATCTTGCCCGGACGAGCGGTAAGAACGACGTCGTGGCGCGCGCACGGCGGCGTACTTGCGCGCCGGCGTCGGGGCGATGATGTACGCCAACGTGCTCGGCGGTCCCACGGATCGTCGTAGGTTCCTCCCATGACCTACAAGGACACCCGATCGCCGCGCCGGGTCTACTCGGTCGGCGAGGAACCCGATCCCCGCTTCAGCTTCGCCAACGAGCGGACCTTCCTCGCGTGGATCCGCACCTGTCTCGCGCTGATCGCCGCCGGGGTCGCCCTGGACGTGTTCGGTGGCTCGACCGACGAGGCAGCGAAACGCTGGCTGGCCGGGGCCATCATCACGACCGGCATCGTGTGCAGCATCGCCGCCTACGCGAGATGGATGGCGGCGGAACGCGCGATGCGCCTGAGCCATCCCGTGCCGGCGATGCCGCTGGGGAGACTTCTCCTGGCGGTTGTCGTCCTCGTCGGGATCGGGGTCGGCGTACTCGTCCTGACGCTGCCGTGACCTCGGTGCCGACTCCCGGGCAACCAGTGCGGCAAGGCACGGCGGCGCAACGGACCCGACTCTCCTGGAGCCGCACGATCCTGACGCTCGCGGCCGGCGGTCTCACCATCGCCCGCCTCCTGTGGCCGCACTCCACCGCTCTCGGGGTGAGCGTGCTGGTGGCCTCGCTGGGCATCGCAGTCACGCTGGTCGGGCTCAGTGCGCTGCATGACCATGCCATCGCCAAGGAGGGTGCACGTGACCCGGATGGCGTACTCCTCGCCGTCGTGGCCGCCGGGACCTGCGTGCTGGGAGGGGCGGCGATCGCCCTGGTTGCTCTGGGCTGACCTCGTCCGGGAGCCCACCTTGTGGTCTCCCCGGTCGACCGGGGAACCCGCACCCCGACTTGGACCCCTCAGGTCAGGGAGCGATCCCGACGTACTTGACCGAGAGGTACTCCTCGATGCCCTCTGGACCACCCTCGCGGCCGAAGCCGGAGTGCTTGACGCCACCGAAGGGTGCAGCCGGGTTGGACACGATGCCCTGGTTGATGCCGACCATCCCGAACTCGAGGCCCTCGCTGACCCGGATCGTGCGACCCAGGTCCCTGGTGAACGCGTAGGCGACCAGGCCGTACTCCGTGTCGTTGGCCATCTGCACCGCCTTCGCGTCGTCGGAGAACGTCGTGATCGGAGCGACCGGGCCGAAGATCTCCTCGCGGAACAGGTCGGCGTCCGGGGAGACGTCGGTGAGGACCGTGGGCTCGAAGAAGTAGCCCTTGTCGCCGGTCGCGGACCCGCCGGTCACCACTGAAGCTCCGCGGCTGGTCGCGTCGTCGACGAGCTCGGCGACCTTGTCGCGCTGCTTGCCGTCGATGAGCGGGCCGACCGTGACGCCGTCCTCGGTGCCGCGTCCGACCGTCTCCGCAGCCATCCGCTTGGCGAACCTGGTGGCGAACTCGTCGGCCACCGACTCGTGCACCAGGAAACGGTTCGCAGCTGTGCAGGCCTCACCCATGTTCCGCATCTTCGCCACCATGGCTCCGTCGACGGCCGCGTCGAGATCCGCGTCGGCAAAGACCAGGAACGGCGCGTTGCCGCCGAGCTCCATCGAGATGCGCAGGAGCTGGTCGGCGGACTGCTTGACCAGCTGCTTGCCGATGGGCGTGGAGCCGGTGAAGGTGAGCTTGCGCAGCCGCTCGTCGCCGATCAGGCGACCCATCACCTCAGAGGTGTTGGAGGTCGAGACCACGTTGAGTACGCCGGGCGGCACACCGGCCTCGGTGAGCAGGTCGGCAAGCGCCAGCATGGTCAACGGGGTCTGCGAGGCCGGCTTGACCACCATGGTGCAGCCGGCGGCCAGGGCAGGTCCGATCTTGCGGGTGCCCATGGCCAGCGGGAAGTTCCACGGCGTGATCATCAGCACCGGCCCGACCGGCTGCTTCATGGTCATCAACCGGGTGTTGCCGTCGGGCGAGGTCGACCAGCGACCCGCGATCCGCACGACCTCCTCGGAGAACCAGCGGAAGAACTCGGCGCCGTAGGTGACCTCGCCCTTGGACTGGGCGACTGGCTTGCCCATCTCGAGGGTCATCAGGAGCGCGAAGTCGTCGGCCCGCTCGGTGAGCAGCTCGAACGCCGAGCGCAGGATCTCCGCGCGCTCGCGGGGGGCGGTGGCGGCCCAGTCGTGCTGGGCACCCACGGCGGCGTCGAGGGCTGCGACGCCGTCCTCGACGGTGGCCGACGCAACGCTGGTGAGCGTCTCGCCCGTGGCCGGATCCTCCACGTCGATGGTCGATCCGTCGGAGGAGTCGCGCCACTCGCCGCCGATGAAGAGGCCGGTGGGGATCTTGTCGAGGAGTTCGTTCTCGGTCATGTGCTCCAACTTAGGACAGAGGTGTCGAGCAGGTCATCCCAGGACGTGCGCGAATGCGGTCTCGATGATGTCGAGACCCTCCTCGAGCAGGTGGTCCGGGGAGTCGAGCGGGGGCAGGAAGCGGAAGACATTGCCGAAGGTTCCGGCCGTGAGGGTCACGAGTCCGCGACTGTGGCAGTAGGCGTTGATCGCCGCGGTCGCCGTCGGGTTCGGCGTCAGGTCGCCGGCTCCAGCGGTGAGCTCCATCGCGAGCATCGCGCCGCGACCACGGATCTCGGCGATCACGTCGTAGCGGTCGCGCAGCTTCTCGAGGCGCGCGACGAAGATCGCCTCGACCTCCATCGCCCGGCTGCACAGGTCCTCCGCCTTCATCGTCTCGATCGCTCCGAGTGCGGCGGCGCAGGCGACCGGGTTGCCGCCGTAGGTCCCGCCGAGTCCGCCCGTGTGTACGGCGTCCATCAGCTCCGCGCGACCGGTGACGGCTGCGAGCGGGAGGCCGCCGGCCATGCCCTTGGCGGTCGTGATCAGGTCCGGCACGACGCCCTCGTGGTCGCAGGCGAACCAGTTGCCGGTCCGGCAGAAGCCGGTCTGGATCTCGTCGGCGATCAGCACGATGCCGTGCTCACCGCAGAAGTCGGAGACAAGTCGCAGCCAGCCGTGGGGAGGTGTGATGAAGCCACCCTCGCCCTGGATCGGCTCGACGATCACGGCTGCGACGTTGGACTCGCCCACCTGGGTGTGCACCATGTCGACGAACGCCTTGAAGGCCTCCTCGGCACAGGCCTCGGGGCCGCCCGGCCAGCGCAGCGGGTAGGCCATCGGAGCCCGGTAGACCTCCGGCGCGAAGGGGCCGAACCCGGCCTTGTAAGGCATCGCCTTTGCCGTCAGCGCCATGGTGAGGTTGGTCCGGCCGTGGTAGCCGTGCTCGAAGGCGATCACAGCCTGGCGACCTGTCGCGACCCTGGCGATCTTGATCGCGTTCTCGACCGCCTCGGAGCCCGAGTTGAACAGCGCGCTCCGCTTCTCGTGGTCCCCCGGGGTCAGCTCGGCGAGGGCTTCGCAGACCTCGAGGTAGCCCTCGTAGGGAGTGACCATGAAGCAGGTGTGCGTGAACTCGGCGACCTGATCCTGCACGCGCTCGACGACGCGCTCTGCCGCGTTGCCCACGGTGGTGACAGCGATGCCCGACCCGAAGTCGATGAGCTGGTTGCCGTCGACGTCGACGAGGATCCCGCCGCCGGCGCGTTCGATGTACGCCGGCAGTCCGACCCCCACCCCGG
>JBDSXU010000012.1:0-2881 GCA_039926005.1 Marmoricola sp. | reverse complement strand
TCGTACATCACCTGGCGAGCTATACCGAGGTGGGTGCGGATCCCGTGGACGCGGCCGCGGACGATCCCGGGACGGCTCCGGCCGGGGCGTCCGGCGAAAATGTCGCCGACCTCGAGGACCGGGACGCTCCGCCGCCCTCCGGCCGCTGAGGGCAGTGGAGGTGCCCCCCCGAGAACACCTCCACCGGGATGCCATCCTGGCGCGGATGGTTGCCTCTCGCAACCGGGTTCTGCGTTCGTGGACTCACCCCTAGGGTGGTGCCCATGACCGTCTCACTGGTTGACATCGAAGCCGTCGCCGAGCTCGTTGGTGAGGTGGCGATCACCACCCCGATGGAGGAGTCGCGCTGGCTCCAGGCCCTGGTGCACGGCCCCGTGCTGCTCAAGTTCGAGAACCTCCAGCGGACCGGCTCGTTCAAGATCCGTGGCGCCTACGTACGGCTCTCGCGGCTGACCGAGGAGGAGCGGGCGCGTGGCGTGGTGGCGGCGTCGGCCGGCAACCACGCACAGGGCGTCGCGCTGGCCGCGAAGATGCTCGCCATCAAGGCAACTGTGTTCATGCCCGAGGGGGCGCCGATCCCCAAGGTCAACGCCACCCGGGGGTACGGCGCCGAGGTGCGCTTCCAGGGGCAGTACCTCACCCATGCCCTCGTGGCAGCCCAGTCGTTCGCCGACGAGACCGGCGCTGTCTTCATCCACCCCTTCGACCACCCCGACATCGTCGCCGGGCAGGGCACGGCCGGCCTCGAGATCCTGCGGCAGGCGCCCGAGGCTGCGACGGTGTTGGTGCCGACCGGTGGAGGGGGTTTCATCGCGGGGATCGCGATCGCCATCAAGGGCCTACGACCCGACATCCGCGTGGTCGGCGTACAGGCCGAGGAGGCTGCTGCCTTCCCCGAGTCACTGCGCCAGGGTGCACCGGTGGCTCTCGACCAGATGACTACCATGGCCGACGGCATCGCCGTGGCCAGGCCCGGCGACGTGCCGTTCGCCGCCATCCAGCAGCACGTCGACGACGTGGTCACCGTCTCTGAGGACTCCCTGTCCCGGGCGCTGGTGATGCTGCTCGAACGGACGAAGACCGTCGTCGAGCCCTCCGGTGCCGCTGCCGTGGCCGCGTTGATGGACCAGCCCCAGGCGTTCGGCACCCCCGTGGTCGCGGTGCTCTCGGGTGGGAACGTCGACCCGCTGCTGCTGGGCAAGCTGATCCGCCACGGCCTGGCTTCGGGTGGGCGCTACATGAGCCTGCAGGTACACATCCCGGACCGGCCGGGCGGCCTGGCCCAGCTGCTCGCAGAGCTGGCCGAGGCCGGCGCCAACGTGCTCGAGGTGGAGCACGACCGGACGACCAACTCGCTGCACATCGGCGAGGTGGAGGTGCGCCTGCAGCTGGAGACCCGCGGCGTCGCCCATGCCGAAGGAGTTCTCACCCGCCTCCGCGAGGAGGGTTACCACGTCATCGAGTAGCGCCGAGCCGGCACTTGTGCCCGGTCGGCGAACTGTCAGCCTGCGTAGGGGACGGCCTCGAGGATCTCGGCCTTCTGGTCGCGGCCGTTGGGCAGTGTGTAGGTGACCGTCTCGCCGCGACGGGCGCCCTGGATCGCCTGGCCCAGCGGGGACTGCGGTGAGTAGACCTTGATGTCGCCGCCGGCCATCTCGCGGGCGCCGAAGAGGAACTCCTCGACGAGATCGGCCCCGAGGAGCTTCACGGTGACCTTCATGCCGGGCTCGACGACGCCGTCGTCGGCCGGGGTCTCGCCGACCTTGGCACGGCGGAGCATGTCGACCAGCTGCTGGACGCGGCCGTCGATCTTGCCGAGCTCCTCGCGCGCGGCGTGGTAGCCGCCATTCTCCTTGAGGTCACCCTCGTCGCGGGCTTCGCTGACCTTCTTGACCACCTCGGCGCGGCCGGGGCCTCGCAGTTGCTCGAGCTCGGCCTGGAGCTCGTCGAACTTCGCCTGGGTGAGCCAGAAGACATCGCCTCGGGTGGGCTCGGTCATGTGGTGTCTCCTGAGAACTCGTTCGTCCGGATGGGCAAGTAAACGATGCTACCAACGTGAGCTGCGCGGGCAGAATTGCTGCTTTCAGCGCGGACGGGTCTGGTCTGCCGTCGTGCACCCGATGAGCTCCACCGAAGTGGCTTCGCGCTCGGTGCGTACGGTGACCGTTCGCACGATCGCCCGGCTTTGGTTGGCGACCTTGAAGTTCAGCTCGCCCACGACGGAGTGGTCCTCGCCGAAGGCCCGCACGAGGCAGCTGGCGGTGACCTCGCGAGAGGTCGGCTTGACCACCACCGAGGCGCTGGCGCTGTGGTTGTCGACGACGACGAACGAGCGCAGGGAGGACTGCACGTCCGGCGTGCTCTGGATCCAGGCGGCCCAGGCCAGCCAGGCGAGCGCCACGACGCCGACAACGCCGGAGGCGATGATGATCGTGCGCCGTCGCGCGGGGCTCGCGGTCCCGTAACGGTCCGCGAGTGCGTCGGTCCCCAAGTCGGTCACGACGCCAATTCTCTCATCCCTAGGATGGACTTCATGCTTCGCCTGATGCACGTGCACGCCCACCCCGACGACGAGTCCAGCAAGGGCGCTGCCTCCACGGCCAGGTACGTCGCCGAGGGTGTCGACGTACACGTTGTGACCTGCACCGGCGGTGAGCGCGGATCGATCCTGAACCCGAAGATGGACCGCCCCGACGTACTCGCGAACATGACCGAGATCCGCCGTCAGGAGATGGAGGCCGCCCGAGAGATCCTGGGCGTCCGCCAGGACTGGCTCGGCTACGTCGACTCGGGCTGGCCCGAGGGCGACCCCAAGCCGCCGTTGCCGGAGGGCTGCTTCGGGCTGGTGGACCCGCAGGTCGCGGCCGAGCCGCTGGTGCGG
>JBDSXU010000011.1:0-3748 GCA_039926005.1 Marmoricola sp. | reverse complement strand
CACCCGCAACAGGATTCCCCAGGAGGGCACCCTCCAGTTCATCCAGGCCACCTCGGACACGATCGGCGTGAAGATCCTGGACGACTACAACGCGGAGTCCCAGGAGGGCGTCGCGCGGATGCAGCAGCACGCTTCCAACGGACTCCGTTACAGCGCCTCACGCGGCTACATCCACGACCTCGAGGTCCCCACGCTGCTGCTGTAGTCCCAGGTGCTCGTGACCAAGGTGGTCATCGAGAACGTCGTGCCACCGGTGTCGAGGTCACCGACAAGGACGGCACGAAGCGGATCGTCCGCGCGGGCAAGGAGGTCATCCTCTCCGCGGGCTTCGTCGGCTCGGCGCAGCTGCTGATGCTCTCCGGCATCGGGCACGCGCAGCACCTGACCGACCACTGCATCGTGACGGTCGCGGACCTTCCGGACGGTGACAACCTGACGACCACTTGTTCCACGCGCTCACCTTCCATGCGACCTCCTCGAAGATGAAGGGCAGCCTTCTTCTTCGGCAAGGGCGTCATCAACGAGCTGATGCGACCGGGGGAAGACCTTCATGGCCAACTCTGTCTTCGAGTCGGTGGCCTTCCTGCGCACATCGTCGGCGACCGACGTACCCGACCTGCAGCTGCACCTGCTGCCCTGGTCCTACGTCTCGCCCAACCAGGACGAGCCCACCCGGCACGAGGTCGACCCGCGCACCTCGCTCACCGTGCTGGCGACCCTGATCTATCCGGAGAGCCGTGGCACCCTTCGCCTCGCGTCGTCGGACCCCGCGGCCGCTCCGTTGATCGACTTCCAGTACCTCGCAGACAACGCCGACCTCGAGGTCCTGGCCGAGGGTTCGGAGATGGTCCGCGAGATCATGGCCGGGGCGGCCTTCGGTGGTGCGGTCAAAGAGGAGATCCACCCCGGCGCGAACCTCCGAGGCACCGAGCTGCGCGAGGCCATCCTCAACCGGGCCTCATCGGTCTACCACGGTGTCGGCACCTGCCGGATGGGCGTGGACGAACTCGCGGTCGTCGGTCCGGACCTGAAGGTCCCAGGCATCGACGGACTCCGGGTAGCCGATGCCTCGATCATGCCGTCGATCACCGGCGGCAACACGAACGCAGCATCGATCATGATCGGCGAGAAGGCTGCCGAACTGATCTTGAACCACTGAACCCGCACGGCCGAGCTGACCGCCGTACCCCACGAGGAGTGGACATGACCAGCGAAACCCTCACCCGCCCCGCCTCCATCACCGATGAGGTCCTCGAGCGCATCACCTCGCTGGTTTCCTCCAGCGGTGGCGGTGTCTGGAAACTGACCGAGGTCTACACGGGTGAGGTGATCACGACCCTGCCGCAGTCGAGTCCCGAGGACATCGAGAACGCTTTCGCCCGAGCACGCGAGGCGCAGAAGACCTGGTCGCAGTGGCCGGTGAAGAAGCGGCTGGCCGTCTTCAAGCGCTTCCACAAGCTGCTGCTGCAGCACAACTCGACGATCGTCGACCTGATCCAGACCGAGTCGGGCAAGGCCCGCCGGATGGCCTTCGACGAGACGTGCGACCCGGCGATGGTGACCTCGCACTACCTCAAGCGTGCGGCGAAGCTGCTGGCTCCGGTCAAGCGCGGCGGTCCGGTGCCGGTGGTGAGTACCTCGACACAGGTCCGCCAGCCCAAGGGCGTCGTCGGGATCATCGCGCCGTGGAACTTCCCCTTCGCCACGGGTCTCTCCGACGCCATCCCGGCGCTGATGGCCGGCAACGGCATCGTGCTCAAGCCCGACAACAAGACGGCGCTGTCACCGCTCTACGGCATCTCGCTGCTCTACCAAGCCGGCCTGCCCGAGGGGCTGTTCCAGGTGGTGTGCGGCGAGGGACCCGACATCGGTCCGACGCTGATCGACAACGCCAACTACGTCATGTTCACCGGCTCGACCGCGACCGGTCGCGCCATCGGCCAGCGGGCGGGTCAGAACCTGATCGGCGTCTGCCTCGAGCTCGGCGGCAAGAACCCGATGATCGTGCTGCCCGACGCCAACCTCGACGAGGTCGTCGAAGGTGCGCTGTTCGGGGTGTTCGGCAACACCGGACAGATCTGCATGCACATCGAGCGGATGTACATCCACGACTCGATCTACGACGACTTCAAGGAGCGCTTCGTCGCCGCCACGAAGGCACTGAAGATCGGCGCCGCCTACGACTTCGAGCCGGAGGTCGGCTCGCTGATCTCGGTCGACCACAAGGACCGCGTCGCCTCGCACGTCGCCGACGCTGTGGAGAGGGGGGCGACCGTCCTCGTCGGCGGGCGTGAGCGACCCGATCTCGGACCTGCCTTCTACGAGCCGACGATCCTCGAAGACGTGACCGCCGACATGCTCGCGGGATCCTGCGAGACGTTCGGCCCGGTGGCAGCCCTGCACCGCTACGCGACCGTGGACGAGGCCGTGGCCCTGGCCAACGACACCGACTACGGCCTCAACGCCAGCGTCTGGGGCACCGACCTCGACAACGCGGTGGCGGTGGCCGGTCGGATCGAGGCGGGCAACGTCAACGTCAACGACACGCTGGCCACGGCGTACGCCTCCAAGGGCACGCCCTCCGGCGGCGTGAAGCAGTCCGGCGTGGGCGCGCGGGACGGCGACCAGGGTCTGCTGAAGTACACCGACTCGATCAACCTGGCCGTGCTCAAGAAGCAGGTCCTCTCGACGGCCCGCGACGAGCCCTTCGAGAAGCAAGTCGAGGCGACCCTCAGGGGGCTGTCACTGATGCGGCGGTTGGGGATCCGCTGACCCTGCCCGGGGTTGGCCGGGTTGGCCGGGTTGGCCGGGATGGTCCACCGGCCGCCGGGAGAGTTCTGCCGCTTCCAGCCCGGGGCTGGTCTCAGGCGACGAGCAACGAGCGCTTCGAGAGCCCGATCCAGAACCCGTCGATGACCTGCTCGCCGGGTGCCTCGGCGTCGCTGGCGGCACCCAGGGTCACGAACAGGGGCGTGTAGTGCTCCACGGTCGGGTGCGCGTAGGGCATGCCAGGCGCCTTCGTCTTGTACGCCGCGAGCTCGGCCACATCGCCGCGGGAGAGGGCCTCGGCCGCCCAGGTGTCGAAGTCGACCGACCAACCCGGGGCCTTCGCGTCGATGCTGAACTCGGTGAGGAACGGCAGGCCGTGGGTCAGGAAGCCCGAGCCGATGATCAGCACGCCCTCGTCGCGCAGCTCGCGCAACCGACTGCCCAGCGTGAGCAGCTTGTAGGGGTCCTGGGTCGGCAGCGACATCTGCAGCACCGGAATGTCGGCCTCGGGGTACATGATCTTCAACGGCACCCACGCGCCGTGGTCGAGGCCGCGGGAGGAGTGCTGATGCACCCGCTCGGTGTCCGGCATCATCGAGATGATCCGCTGTGCGAGCGCGGTGGCCTCGGGGGTCTGGTAGGTCATTCGGTAGTACCGCTCCTCGAACCCGCCGAAGTCGTAGACCAGACCGACGCCGGGACCCGTCGCAGACAGCGCCAGGGGAGCGGACTCCCAGTGCGCGCTGACGATCAGGATCGCCCTGGGTCGCGGCAGGTCGGCCGCGAGGCTCCGGAGCTGGGCGGACCACACCGGGTCGTCGAGGAGAGGGGGTGCGCCGTGCCCGATGTAGAGCGCCGGCATCCGCACGGTTTCCGTCATGTCTCCTCAACTACTTGAAACGCCAACTATATTCCCGGATCAGGGAAGGCGCCAGTCGACCGACGTACCGCCCTGCTCCTCAAGCAGGGTGTTCACCCT
>JBDSXU010000010.1:0-2558 GCA_039926005.1 Marmoricola sp. | reverse complement strand
CTCCTCCGCCATTGACTTCTGCTTGCTCGGTGCACGTCCCCGGGGCGTCCGGGAGGAGGCCTTGTCGGCCTCCTTGCGAAGCTTCTCCTCGGCGGTGGCCTCCTGCTCGGCCCGCGCCTTCGTGGCTCCCGCGTCGAGCTTCGCGGCCAGCTTCTCCCGCGCGGACTCGCGGTCGACCGCCTCGGCGTACTTCGCGAACAGGGGTGAGGCCTTGACCGCCCGCTCCATCGCTCCGGCCTCCGCGGTGCCCATCAACGACTCGGGTGCGCGGAGACGGGTCCAGGCGACCGGCGTCGGTGCGCCACGCTCGTTCATCACGGTGACGACGGCCTCGCCGATCCCGAGCGACAAGATCACCTGGCCGAGGTCGTCGTACGCCGAGTGCGGGTAGGTGTTCACCGTCAGCTTGAGAGCCTTGGCGTCGTTGGGGGTGGCCGCCCGCAGCTGGTGCTGGACTCGCGAGCCGAGCTGTGCGAGCACATCGTCGGGTACGTCGGTCGGCGACTGGGTCACGAAGAAGACGCCGACCCCCTTGGAGCGGATCAGTCGCACCGTCTGGGCGATCGCGTCGAGGAACGCCTTCGAGGCGTCCTTGAACAACAGGTGCGCCTCGTCGAAGAAGAAGACCAGCTTGGGCTTGTCGACGTCCCCGACCTCTGGCAGGTCGTGGAAGAGATCAGCCAGCAACCACATCAGGAACGTGGAGAAGACGGCCGGGCGATCCACCAGGTTGGGCAGCTCGACCAGGGAGATGAGCCCCTTGCCGTCTGCGGTGATATTGAGGAAGTCGCTCGTCTCGAACTCCGGCTCCCCGAAGAACGCGTCCGCGCCCTGGTCGGAGAAACCGATCAGCTCGCGCAGGATGACCCCGGCCGTGGCGCTGGAGAGCCCGCCGAGGTCCTTGAGGTCGGCCTTGCCCTCCTCGGAGGTGAGGTACTTGACGACCTCGCGCAGGTCAGCGAGATCCAGGAGCGGCAGGCCGGCCTTGTCGGCGTAGTGGAAGACCAGCCCCAACGACGACTCCTGGGTGTCGTTGAGACCGAGCACCTTGGCCAGCAGCGTCGGGCCGAACGCGGTCATGGTCACCCGCAGCGGGATGCCGATGCCCTGCCCACCCAGAGCGAAGTACTCCACTGGAAAGCCCTGCGCCCGCCAGGTCTGGCCGACCGACGCCGCACGCTCGACGATCTTGGGGTTCTCCTGCCCGGCCACCGCGAGCCCCGACAGGTCGCCCTTGATGTCGGCAGCGAAGACGGGCACACCAGCCGCGGAGAGCTGCTCGGCGAGCAGCTGGAGGGTCTTGGTCTTGCCGGTGCCGGTGGCCCCGGCGACGAGCCCGTGGCGGTTTAGCATCGCGAGCGGGATCCTGATCGGTACGCCGGTCAGCGTGGTCGCGTCGACCATCAGCCCACCGAGCTCCAGGCCCGGCCCTTCGAAGGCATAACCGGGTGCCACCACAGCGCTGATCGGGTCCTGGGTCTCCGCCATGCGGGTCACACTAGTAGCGCTCTATAGGGTGGCGCCGTGATCTTCAAGCGCGTGGGGGAGGGGCGGCCGTACCCCGACCACGAACTCGCCCCTCGGGACTGGGCTTCGCTGCCACCCCGGCCGGTGCGGCTCGACGAGCTGGTCACCACCAAGGACACGCTCCAGCTCGCCGCACTCCTCGACGAGGACTCGACCTTCTTCGGTGACCTGTTCGCCCACGTGGTCGAGTGGCGCGGCGAACTCTACCTGGAGGACGGCCTGCACCGCGCGCTCCGCGCGGCCCTCCAGCAGCGGCACGTGCTGCATGCGCGCGTCTACGTGTCAGGGGACTGAGCCGACATGTCCGGACGCAAGGTCACCACCGCAGTGACCCTCCTCGTGCTGCTCGCCGTCCTGGGCGGCATGGCGATCTACGGTTTCAATGCCCTCACCGCACCCTTCCCCGGGAGCTCTGCGACCGAGAAGAAGTGCTCACGGGCAGAGAAGCAGATGCAGGGGTTCCTCACGCGCACCGAGGTCCAGGTCAGCATCTTCAACGCGGGCAAGCGCAAGGGCCTCGCCAGCACGACCCTGGACCGGGTCGAGGCGGCGGGGTTCCGCGCGGGCAACGCCGGCAATGCGCCCAAGAGCGCCGAGGTACGCCGAGCCGTCGTCTGGACCACCAAGCCGAACGACCAGGCGGCGGAGCTGGTGGCGAGGGCCTTCGGGCGGCGTACCAGGATCGCGGTCACCCACACCGACCTCGGTCCGGGCATCGACGTGCTCGTCGGCAACAAGTTCAAGGGACTGGCGGCCAAGGCGCCCAGGCGGATCCGGCTGGCCGCCCCGGTCGAGACCTGCATCCCGGTCGACTGAGACCGACAGACTGACTCAGCTGGGCGGCTGCTTGCCGAGCCACTGGGCGAGCCGACCACCCACGGAGACCGCGCGCAGCCGCTGCTCGGTGGCCACCCGGTCCTTGCGTGCGGTGACCACCAGGACGTCGTCGCCGTGGCGCAGGACCGTACGCCGCTCCGGCACCAGCGTCTTGCCGTCCCGCACGATCAGGGCGACCGAGGAGCCTGGGGGCA
>JBDSXU010000009.1:0-2102 GCA_039926005.1 Marmoricola sp. | reverse complement strand
GAAGCTGATCGTGATCAGTGGGCAGAACCCGGGCACCAACCACCCCCGGATGCTGACCGCCCTGGAGGTCGCCAAGCAGAACGGGGCCAGGATCCTCTCGATCAACCCGCTCCCCGAGGCCGGGCTGATGCGGTTCAAGAACCCACAGAACCTCAGGGGGATCGCCGGCGCGGGCACCGGGCTCTCCGACCTGCACCTGCCGGTGCGCATCAACGGTGACCTCGCGCTGTGGCAGGCGATCGGCTCGCTGATCCTCGACGCCGAGGAGGCCGCCGGAAATGACGGCTCGGTGCTGGACCTCGACTTCATCGAGCGCCACACGACCGGCTTCGAGGCGTGGAAGCGCGAGGTCAAGAACCTCGACTGGGACCGGGTCCTCGATTCCACCGGTTTGGGCCGCGAGCAGATCCAGGACGCCGCGGACATGTTGCTCGCCTCCGACGCCACCGTGCACTGCTGGGCGATGGGCATCACCCAGCACCGCAACGCGGTCGCGACGGTCAAGGAGTTCGTGAACGTCGCGTTGCTGCAGGGCAACATCGGCAAGCCCGGCGCCGGGCTGTGTCCGGTCCGCGGTCACTCCAACGTGCAGGGCGACCGCACCATGGGCATCTGGGAGAAGGTGCCCGACCACTTCCTCGACGCGATTCGCGACGAGTACGGCTTCGAGCCTCCCCGCGAGCACGGATTCGACACCGTCGACTCGATCCGGGCCCTTCGGGACGGCAAGGCCAAGGTGTTCTTCGCGATGGGTGGCAACTTCGTCTCGGCGGCCCCGGACACGCTCGTGACCGAGCAGGCGATGGAGCGAGCCGAGCTCACGGTCAACGTCTCCACCAAGCTGAACCGCTCACACGTCCGCTGCGGACGAGTCTCGCTGATCCTGCCCGCGCTCGGCCGCAGCGAGCGCGACCGCACCGGCGGGGTCGACCAGCGGGTCACGGTCGAGGACTCGATGTCCGCCGTGCACGCGTCGAAGGGACCGCTGAAGCCCGCCAGCCCTGACCTGAGGTCCGAGGTCGACATCGTCTGCAGCATCGCCGCGGCCACCCTCGGCACCGACGGACCAGTGCCGTGGTCGGAGTACCGCTCGGACTACACCCACATCCGCAGGGCCATCTCGCACGTGGTCCCCGGCTGCACGGCGTACGACGAGAAGGTGAACCAGCCCGGTGGTTTCGTGCTCCCGCACCCGCCGCGGGACTCGCGCACCTTCCCGACCACGTTCGACCGGGCGGTCTTCACGGCCAGTCCGATGGACGTGCTCCACGTCCCCGAGGGCCGTCTGCTGCTGCAGAGCCTGCGCAGCCATGACCAGTTCAACTCCACCATCTACGGACTCGACGACCGCTACCGCGGCATCTCCGGGGGTCGTCGCGTGGTGTTCCTGCACGCCGATGACATCTTGGCGCTCGGCTTCGAGGACGGGCAGACCGTCGACCTGGTCAGCGAGTGGGAGGACGGAACGGAGCGTTCGGTGCCCTCCTTCCGGATCGTGGAGTACGACACCCCACGAGGCTGCGCGGCCGCGTACTATCCCGAGGTGAACCCGCTGGTCCCGCTCGACTCGACCGCCGAGGGGAGCAACTGCCCGACGTCGAAGTCGGTGATCATCCGGCTCGTGGCCGACTCGGGAAGCGACGCCACCTCCACCGCCGGCGGGGCTCCGGTCGGTTCGGACCGCGGGCACAAGTCCGACGTCCAGCCCGACCAGCTCAGCTGACGCCGCGCGATGGCCCAGCCGGACGCCCACTGCCTCTTCTGCTCGATCGCCGCGGGCGAGACCGAGTCCTCGGTGGTGTGGCGCGACGACGACTTCGCCGCCTTCCTCGACATCCGACCGCTGTTCAAGGGACACGTGCTGCTGGCGCCGCGCGTGCATGTCGTGACGCTGCCGGATCTGCCGGCCGGGCTGCGCGACCCTTTCCTTGCGGCGGCCCAGCGGTTGGCGGTCGCCATGGTCGAGGGGCTGGGGGCGGAGGGCTCCTTCGTTGCGATGAACAACACGGTGTCCCAGTCGGTGCCACACCTGCACTGCCACGTCGTACCCCGCACGAAGGGTGACGGCCTGCGCGGCTTCTTCTGGCCACGCACGAAGTACG
>JBDSXU010000008.1:0-2192 GCA_039926005.1 Marmoricola sp. | reverse complement strand
GCTCGCCGCCGCGGTTCCCGCCCCGCAGGCTCCCTCCGCCGACCCGGTCACCGAGTAGCGCCAGGCATCCGTGGACCCTGTCGTCCTCGAAGCAACTGTGCCCCGCCCTCGCGTCGTTATCGGCGTGAGCGGCGGGATTGCTGCCTACAAGGCCTGTGAGCTGCTGCGCAGGTTCACCGAGTCCGGCCACGACGTCACCGTTGTTCCCACCGCGGCCGCCCTGGAGTTCGTGAGCGCCTCCACCTGGGCGGCGCTGTCCGGCAAGCCGGTGAGCACTGAGGTGTGGGCCAACGTTCACGAGGTGCCCCACGTGCGGATCGGCCAGGAGGCCGCTCTCGTCGTGGTCGCCCCCGCCACGGCAGACCTGCTGGCAAAGGCTGCCCATGGTCTTGCCGACGACCTGCTCACCAACACCCTGCTGACAGCTCGTTGCCCGGTCGTGTTCGCACCGGCCATGCACACCGAGATGTGGGAGCACCCGGCCACACAGGCCAACGTCGCCACGCTGCGATCACGGGGGGCGGTCGTGATCGAGCCGGCCGAGGGCCGTCTGACCGGTGCCGACACCGGCAAGGGCCGGTTGCCCGATCCCGGCGAGATCTTCGCGCTCGCCACCGACCTCCTCGCCCGCGGCGTGGACCACGGCGGTGCACCCGCCCGGGACCTCGCCGGCCTTCGCGTGGTGGTCTCGGCCGGGGGCACTCGCGAGTACCTCGACCCGGTCAGGTTCATCGGCAACCGGTCCTCGGGCCTGCAGGGCTACGCGCTGGCACGCACAGCGGCCGCTCGGGGTGCCGAGGTGACCCTGGTCGCCGCCAACGTGACTCTTCCCGACCCCGCCGGGGTCAAAGTCGTCAAGGTGGAGACCACCGCGCAGCTGCAGGAGCATGTCCTGGAGTCCTGCGCAGCGGCCGATGCCGTCGTGATGGCGGCTGCGCCCGCTGACTTCCGTCCCGTCGCGGTCTCCACCGACAAGATCAAGAAGGCTGATGACGGCAGCTCGCCGGACATCCGGCTGACCCAGAACCCCGACATCTTGGCGGGCCTCGCGAAACAGCGCCCCAACGACCGCATCGTCGTGGTCGGTTTCGCCGCCGAGACCGGCGACGCGGCCGGGACGGTGATGGACCACGCGCAGGCCAAGCTCGCCCGGAAGGGCTGTGACCTGCTGGTGGTCAACGATGTCGGCGGTGGCGCCGTGTTCGGCTCGGGGGACAACGAGGCCGTCGTACTCGCCGCCGACGGGAGTGCGCTCAGCGTGCCGCTCGGCTCGAAGTCCGCGCTGGCACACGTGATCTGGGACCGCGTGATCGCCCTTCTGCCGCCCGCTGGGGCAGCGAACGCCCACTGAGACGGCCCTCCCGCCCCTGGGAGGTTCCGTTAGGCTCGGCCCGCCGAGACCCGGCCGATTGAGCACCGCAGCTCTGGCCCCACAGCCCGTAGGAGAACGACAGTGACCGGACGACTTTTCACCTCGGAGTCCGTGACCGAGGGTCACCCCGACAAGATCGCGGACGCGATCAGTGACACGGTGCTCGACTACCTGCTCGCGCACGACGCCGACAAGCAGAACCTCCGGGTGGCCGTGGAGACACTGCTGACCACCGGGTTGGTGGTCGTGGCCGGAGAGGTTCGCACCAACGTCTACGCGCCGGTTGCCGACCTGGTCCGCAAGAAGATCCTGGAGATCGGTTACGACTCCTCCCTCAAGGGCTTCGACGGCAAGTCCTGTGGTGTCACCGTCGCGATCGGCGGCCAGTCCGCGGACATCGCTGCGGGGGTGGACCACGGCCACGAGTCGCGGGTGAGCTCCTCCGAGGACGAGCTGGACCAGCAGGGTGCTGGCGACCAGGGCCTGATGTTCGGCTACGCCTCCGACGACACCCCCGAGCTGATGCCGCTGCCGATCACGATCGCCCACCGGCTCGCCGAGCGGCTGACCGAGGTCCGCAAGGACGGCACGCTGGACTACCTGCGTCCGGACGGCAAGACCCAGGTCACCATCGAGTACGACGACCAGGACCGCCCCGTCCGTGTCGACACCGTGGTGCTCTCCACCCAGCACGCCGAGGAGACCACCCTGGAGACCCTTGAGGCCGACATCAAGGAGCACGTGATCGACCACGTGCTCGCGGGCTTCGACATCGCGTCGGAGGACTACCACATGCTGGTGAACCCGACCGGTGTCTTCG
>JBDSXU010000007.1:0-8164 GCA_039926005.1 Marmoricola sp. | reverse complement strand
GGGCCGGACCCGCGTCGCGGCCACGTGGGTGCCGGACCCGAGCGTCGCGGCCGACTTCCACGAGTACGCCGACCCGGCACCGCGGGCCAGCCTGGCCGCGACCTGGGCGGCGCTGGACTGCGTCGGCGCCTGGGCCGGGAACCTGACCGAGCGGCTGATGGTGCTCGCTCAGATGACGGCGATCATCGACGACCTCCCGGTGCTGGGCGAACGGCACGTGGTCACCGGCGAGCACCGCGGGACACAGGGACGCAAGACCTTCACTGCGGCCACGCTGCACGACTCAGACGGTCGCATCGTCGGACGGGCCGAGCACGTGTGGGTCGCCGTCGACCCGGCGACGTTCAACGGCTGACCGCTCAGAGACCGGGTCTTGTCACTCCAGTGCGATGTTGTAGCGAGCCAAGGCACGCACGAACGCGCTCAGGTCCTCCTCGGTCCAGTCCTGCAGCCGCTCACTGACCTCGTGCCGGCGGGTCAGGGCGATGTTGGCGAGGCGCCGGTTGCCTTCGTCGCTGATGGCCAGGATCATCGCCCGACGATCGTCCACGTCCTGGGTGCGCTTGATCAGGTCGAGCTCCAGTAGGGCCTGCACCTGCCTGCTGACGGCACCCTTGTCGACGGAGAACATCTCGACGAGATCACTGGCCCTGCGCGGCCCGCCGTCGTTGAGGGCCATCAGCATCGAGTACGCCACCGGGGACAGCTCGGGGTGCAGCATCCGGGCCCGCTCGGCGATCACCCGCCGGATGCGCCGCACGAGCACGCTCATCTCGTGCTCGAGTGCTCGCAGGGTCTCGTCGTCGGCCACGGACCCAGCCTACAAACGCCCGCCGCAAATCACGGCGCAGACCCGGCCCGACACAGCAGCGACCCGCAGGTGTGGCTCGGAAGAGCCGCTCCGGGGGACCTTCCCGGTTCACCTGCGGGTCGGGTGACTGCTGTTGGATTCACCAGCTCGCTCACGCGGCTGGCCGGCGAGCTGCTAGCGAGCAGCCACCTCACGAGTCCCTGAAGAATTCATTCCTCGGACCACCTCCTTTCCCGTGTCCCACCACGGTAAGCCGCTCCAAGGCGTGACTCAATGGCTTTTCGGGTACGACCAGCCCCATGAGCGAACAAGAGCCGGAAGAAGCGCCCGAATCCACGGACTCCCACGAGTCACCGGAGCCCGAGGACGGGAAGGCAACGATCAGCGACGAGCAGCTCCCCGAGGACCTGCAGCCCACGGAGGACAACCCACTGGCACGCCATCCTGGCCAGACCGGCGACCAGGACGACCAGATCGGCGCAGGAGAAACCGACTAGGTCTGGGACTACGTCGCGGCCGCGGCGCTGAACTGCGCGTTGTAGAGCCTCGCGAAAGCACCGTCGGCGGCCAGCAGTTGCTCGTGGGTGCCCTGCTCGACGATCGCGCCGCTCTCCATCACGAGGATCAGGTCCGCGTCGCGGATCGTGGAGAGCCGGTGGGCGATCACGAATGAGGTCCGGTCACTGCGAAGCGCCGCCATGGCGTGCTGCAGCAGCAGCTCGGTGCGGGTGTCGACCGACGACGTCGCCTCGTCGAGGATCAGCAACGCCGGATCTGAGAGGAACGCGCGAGCGATCGTCACCAGCTGGCGCTCCCCCGCAGACAGGTTCGAGCCCTCCTCGTCGATGACCGTGTCGTAGCCGTCCGGCAGAGAATGCACGAACCGGTCCACGAAGGTCGCCTGCGCGGCCTCGAGGATTTCCTCCTGGGTGGCGCCGGGTCGGCCGTAGGCGATGTTGTCGCGGATCGTGCCCTCGAAGAGCCAGGTGTCCTGGAGCACCATGCCGATCTGGCTGCGCAGAGCACGTCGCGGCATCGAGGCGATCCCGACGTCGTCCAGCGTGATCCGACCACTGTTCACCTCGTAGAACCGCATCACCAGGTTCACCAGGGTGGTCTTGCCGGCGCCGGTCGGACCCACGATCGCCACCGTCTGACCCGGCTCGGCGACCAGCGAGAGCCCCTCGATCAGCGGGGTCTCCGGGTCGTAGCAGAAGGAGACGTCCTCGAACCGGACCTCGCCGTGTCGGGCATCCACTGCAGCGGCCAGGCCGTCGAGCTCGAGCTCCTCCTCCTCGGCGTCGAGCAGCTCGAAGACCCGCTCGGCCGAGGCCACCCCGGACTGCATCAGGTTCGCCATCGACGCGACCTGGGTGAGCGGCTGCGTGAACTGCCGGGAGTACTGGATGAAGGCCTGTACGTCGCCCAGAGACATCGCCCCGCTGGCCACTCGCAGCCCGCCGATCACGGCGATCACGACGTAGTTGAGGTTCCCGATGAACATCATCACCGGCATGATCAGCCCGCTCACGAACTGCGCGCCGAAGCTGGCCTTGTAGAGCTCGTCGTTCTCGCGGGCGAAGACCTCCTCCACCTCACGCTGGCGCCCGAACACCTTGACCAGTGCGTGGCCGGAGAACGTCTCCTCGATGTGCGCGTTGAGTTTTCCGGTGCGCCGCCACTGGTCGATGAACATCCCCTGCGAGCGGCTCATCACGGCCTTGGTGACGGCCATCGAGATCGGCACCGAGACGAGCGCGACCAGTGCGAGAAGGGGCGAGATCCAGAACATCATCCCGAGTACGGCCACCACCGTGAGCAGCGAGGTGAGCAGCTGGCTCATCGTCTGCTGGAGGGTCTGGCTGACGTTGTCGATGTCGTTGGTGACGCGACTGAGCAGCTCCCCGCGGGGCTGCTTGTCGAAGTAGCTCAACGGCAGCCGGTTCACCTTGTCCTCGACGTCGGAACGCATCCGCAGCACGGTTCCCTGCACGACGTCGTTGAGCAGGTAGCCCTGCAGCCACGCCAGCAACGAGGCCGCGACGTACACCCCGAGCACCAGCAGCAGCACGTCACGGACCGCGTCGAAGTCGACGTGCTGTCCAGGCACGAGGTCCATCGAGGACACCAGGTCGGCGAACCGGCCCTCGCCGCGCGCACGGAGCGAGGCGACTGCCTCCGCCTTGGTCACTCCGGCGGGCAGTTGGCCGCCGATCAGCCCGGAGAAGATCAGGTCGGTGGCGCGGCCGAGGATCTTGGGACCCACCGCCGTCAGCAGCACGCTGACCACCGCCAGGACCACGACCGAGATCGCTCGGAAGCGGTCGGGGGCCATCCGGTGGATCAACCGCTTCGCGGACGGACCGAAGGTCGAGGCCTTCTGGCCGACCATGCCGCCACCGAACGGTCCCCGACCCGGCCCACCGGGCCCGGCCTGGATGCGCTCGGTCTCCTTGAGCCGACCGTCCTTGGCGGGCGGCGGTGTCGGCTGCGTGGTCGAGGTCATGCTGCCTCCTCCGCGCTCAGCTGCGACTCCACGATCTCCCGGTAGGTCCCGCATGTCTCGAGCAGGTCGTCATGCCGGCCACGTCCGACCACCTGACCGTCCTCGACCACGAGGATCAGGTCGGCGTCACGGATCGTGGAGACGCGCTGCGCCACGATCAGCACCGTCGCGTCCCGCGTGACCGGTCGCAGGGCCGCACGCAGCCGCGCATCCGTGGCGAGGTCGAGGGCGCTGAACGAGTCGTCGAACAGATAGATCTCGGGGGTGCGGATCAACGCCCGTGCGATAGCAATGCGCTGACGCTGGCCGCCACTCACGTTGGTGCCACCCTGGGAGATCGGCGCGTCGAGCTTCTCGGGCATCGCCTCGACGAAGTCGCGACCCTGGGCGACCTCGAGGGCCCGCCACATCTGCTCGTCGGTGGCGTCGGGCCGGCCGTACTGCAGGTTGGAACGCACCGTCCCGGAGAACAGCCAGGCGCGCTGGGGCACCAGCCCGATGGTGCTCCACAGCAGGTCCGGCTCCAGGTCTCGTACGTCGACCCCGTCCACCAGCACCCGGCCGGCCGTGACGTCGAAGAGGCGCGGCACGAGGTTGACCATCGTGCTCTTGCCGGCACCCGTCGAGCCGATGATCGCGACCGTCTGTCCCGGGCGGGCCTCGAAGGAGACGTCACGCACCACCGGCACGTCGGCTCCGGGGTAGGTGAAGTCCACGTGGTCGAAGGCAAGCGTGCCGTGCTCGATGACCTGGGTCACCGGTTCCTCCGGCGGGACCACCGAGGAACGGGTGTCGAGCACCTCGGTGATCCGGTCCGCACAGACGGCCGATCGCGGAACCATCATCAGCATGAAGGTCGCCATCATCACCGACATCAGGATCTGGACCAGGTAGGCCAGGAACGCGGTCAGCGCGCCGACCTCCATCTGCCCGTTCTCCACGCGGTGGCCGCCGAACCAGAGCACCGCGACCGACGAGACGTTGAGGATCAGCATCACCGCCGGGAACATCGTGGCGAGCCAGCGACCGGCACGCACGGCGACCGTCGTCAGCTCGTGATTGGCGTGGGCGAAGCGCTCGGTCTCGTGGGGCTCGCGGACGAAGGCACGCACCACGCGTACACCGGTGATCTGCTCGCGGAGCAATCGGTTCACCTCGTCGATGCGCTCCTGCATCGCCCGGAAGCTGGGCACCATCCGGGACACGATGAACGCGACCGAGAGCAGCAGCGCCGGGATGCAGATCCCCAGCAGCCAGGACAGTCCGAAGTCCTCACGCATCGCCATGATCACGCCGCCGACCATCATGATCGGAGCCGCGACCATCAGCGTGCAGCTCATCAGCACGAGCATCTGCACCTGCTGGACGTCGTTGGTCTCCCTGGTGATGAGAGACGGCGCACCGAACTGCTGCACCTCGCGCTGCGAGAACGACCCGACGCGGTGGAAGATTGCCGACCGCACGTCTCGGCCGAAGCTCATCGCCGTGCGTGCGGAGAACCAGACGGCTGCGACCGAGCACCCGATCTGCAGGAGCGCGACGGCAAGCATCATGGCGCCGGTGCGCACGATGTACGACGTGTCGCCGGTCGCCACCCCGTTGTCGATGATGTCCGCGTTCAGGCTGGGCAGGTAGAGAGCCGCCACCGTGCCGGTGAACTGCAGCAGCACGATCACGCTCAGCCAGCGCCGGTAGGGCTGGAGGTACTCCCGGACGAGTCGGATCAACATCAGCTCTCCCTCCTGAGGACCCCGTTGAGCAGGAGGTCCGCGATCTGCTCGGGTCCGAGGGCAGCCGACATCCCCAGCTCAGGACGGGAGGCGCCGAAGAGGAGGCTGCGCAAGGCGATCGCCGCCACCTCCGGGTCCGTGCCGAGCTGGTCGCGATGGGGCTCGAAGACCCCGGTCAGGCGCCGGACAAGGTCCTCCTGCGCCCGAAGCAAGAACTCCGGAGGACCCATCCTCGGTTTCTTGCCGTTCGCCTGCGTCTCGTGCAGCGCCGCCATCAGGTGATGGCGGACCGCTCCCATGACGGTGGTGGTCAGCTGCATGCGTTCTTGCACCCACGTGGCCACGACGACGATCTTCTCCCGTAGGCCCTCGACACCCTCCATGGCAGCGTCGAAGGCCTGCTGTCCGTCGGCGGGGTTGATGGCCTCCTCCGCGGCCGCGAGCAGAAGACTTCGCTTGTCGGGGAAGACCCGGAAGATCGTCCCCTCGGCGATGCCTGCGGCCCGGGCGATCTCACGCGTGCTCACCTCGCCGCCGCGCTCCACGATCAGCGGCACGAGGACCGAGACGATCGCCTTGCGGCGGTCGTCGGGAGACATGGCGGTGGCGCGTGGGGTCACTCACCCAGTGTAAATGAGTGAGCACTCACTCACAAACTCTTTCTCGTGAGCCTCAGGGTGCCAAGCGCGCCGTACTCCAGTGGTCCCCGTCCTCGCGGCGGTAGACCAGCCGGTCGTGCATGCGTCCCTTGCGGCCCTGCCAGAACTCCACGACCTCGGGCCGCACCCGGAAGCCGCCCCACTGCGGCGGCACGGGAACCCCGACCGAGTCCTCGAACCGCTCCTCCACTTCCTCGTAGAGCTCGTCGAGCTCGGACCTTGAGGCGACCTCGCGGGACTGGGGCGAGGCCCAGGCGCCGAGCTGTGAGTCGCGGGGGCGGGAGGAGAAGTAGGCCTCGCTCTCCTCCAGGGAGACACGCTCCGCGGTTCCCTCGACCCTGACCTGACGCTGCAGGTCGTGCCAGGGGAAGAGCAGGGCGACCGCCGGGTTGGCGTCGATCTCACCACCCTTGCGTGAGTCGTAGTTGGTGTAGAACACGAACCCCCGCACGTCGACGGACTTGAGCAGCACCATCCGAGCCGACGGCCGACCCTCGGCAGAGACGGTGGTCACCACCATCGCGTTGGGCTCGTGCAAGCCGGACTGCACCGTGTCGTCCAGCCAGCGCCGGAACATCGAGATCGGGTCCGGGGCCAGGTCCGGGACGTCGAGTCCTTGGTCGCCGTACTCTCGCCTCAGGGCGGCCAGGCCCGCGTCGGTTGGGTTCTCGCTCATTGCCCGAACCTAACCTCCGCGTGACGTGCGGATGACGAGTAGGCATGATGTGGTCGTCCGACCCACTGTTCGGACAGCCATCGAAGGAGTCGTCAATGACCGAGGTTCATCACGGCCTGGAGGGCGTTGTCGCCTTCGAGACCCAGATCGCCGAGCCTGACAAGGAAGGGTCCGCACTGCGCTACCGCGGCGTGGACATCGAGGAGATCGTCGGCCGGGTCCCCTTCGAGAAGGTCTGGGGGCTGCTCATCGACGGCACCTACGACCCGGGCCTGCCGCCCGCGGAGCCCGTCAACCTCCCCATCCACACCGGCGACGTGCGGGCCGACGTCCAGGCCGGCGTGGCGATGCTCGCCCCGATGCTCGGGATGAAGCAGACCTACGACATCACCGACGAGGAGGCCCGCACCGACCTCAGCCGGGTCGCGGTGATGGTGCTGTCGTACGCCGCGCAGTCCGCGCGCGGACTCGGCCTGCCGATCGTGCCGCAGAGAGAGGTCGACATGGGCGACACCCTCGCGGAGAAGTTCATGATTCGCTGGAAGGGCAAGGCCGAGCCGAGCCACGTCAAGGCGATCGACGCCTACTGGAGCTCTGCCGCCGAGCACGGGATGAACGCCTCCACGTTCACCGCGCGGGTGATCACCTCCACCGGCGCTGACGTGGCCGCTGCATTCTCCGGCGCGATCGGCGCCATGAGCGGCCCGCTGCACGGTGGCGCCCCCTCCCGCGTGCTCGGCATGATCGAGGACGTCGAGAGGACCGGCGACGCGAAGGCCTACGTCAAGAAGCTGCTCGATGACGGCGAACGGCTGATGGGCTTCGGTCACCGCGTCTACCGCGCCGAGGACCCCCGCGCCCGCGTGCTGCGCCGGACGGCCAAGGAGCTCGGCGCTCCGCGCTTCGAGGTGGCCGAGGAGCTCGAGAAGGCCGCGCTCGCCGAGCTCAGGGAGCGACGCCCCGACCGCGTGCTCGAGACCAACGTCGAGTTCTGGGCGGCGATCGTGCTCGACTTCGCCGAGGTACCGGCCAACATGTTCACCTCGATGTTCACCTGTGCGCGCACGGGCGGCTGGTCCGCGCACATCCTGGAGCAGAAGCGCACCGGCCGGTTGATCCGCCCTTCGGCGATCTACACCGGCCCGGGCGAGCGCAAGGCCAGTGACATCGAGGGCTGGAACGACGCGTGGGGCGACACAGCCCAGTAGTCGTCCGGAAACGGTCGACTCAGGGTTACGCCCAGATCGGGCCGACGGGCGGGTAGACCGAGGTCAGCGCCTGCCGGATCGAGGAGAGCCGCGGGGTCGGGTCGCCTCCGGGCGTCACCTCGAAGCTGGTGTCGAGCAGCATCCGGCGGCCCCACGCGACGACGTGCTCCAGATCAGGGTCGGCCGCGTCGGCCGCCAAGGTCTCGACCCAGTCGCTGCGGCCGTAGGCGACGTCACCGCCGATCATCACCAACTCGACGTCGGCCGGCGTCGACGCGCAGACCGACTCATGGGCGTCGGCGTCCTGCCTGGCCATCACGACCAGGTCGGCCACTCGACCCACCTCGAGCCTGCCGAGCTTGTCCCCCAGCGCTGCGACGTCCGCGGCACCCGAGGTGACCATCGCGACCAGCTCCTTCGCGGTGATCGGATGCTCCTGGTTCAGGAGCTCCTGGCGTGCGACCTTCATCTCCGCGAGCAGGCTCAGCGATCCCGACGGGAGCCAGTCGGCCCCGAGCGCGATCGGCAGGCCCACGTCGAGGGCGTCGCCCGCGCGGGTGGTCTCTCCGTAGAG
>JBDSXU010000006.1:0-13969 GCA_039926005.1 Marmoricola sp. | reverse complement strand
TGGCAGGCAGCGGTCCAGGACGCCGGACTCCAGCCGCTCGAATCGTTGCTGGGGGACTGGACCGCCGCAAGTGGCTACGCCCTGGGCCGCGAGCTGGCCGACCGCCGCGAGGTCACCGCAGTCTTCGTCGCCAACGACCACATGGCCATCGGCGTGCTGCGTGCTCTCTCGGAGGCCGGTCGTTCGGTCCCCGAGGACTTCAGCGTCGTCGGCTTCGACGACATCCCCGAGTCCGGCTACTTCATCCCGCCGCTGACCACCGTACGCCAGGACTTCACCGCGGTGGGTCGCCTGGCGATCGACACCCTCCAGGTCGCCATGAGGCCTGACCAGGACACAGGCGACCACGGTGTGAGCTCCCGCCGTGGCCGCCTGCTCAAACCAGAGCTCGTGGTGCGTGCCAGCACCGCACCGGCTCGAGAGAGAAAGGCGTGACCAACATCGACGCGCGGAGCACCACCGAGGAAACCTACGTCGTCGGCGTCGACTTCGGCACCCTGTCCGGCAGGGCCCTGGTCGTCAGGGTCTCCGATGGCGCCGAGCTGGGCACGGCCACCCATGAGTACGCCCATGCCGTGCTCGACGACACCCTCCCCTCCGGTACGCCGCTGGCACCGGACTGGGCCCTCCAGGTGCCCCAGGACTACCGCGACGTCCTGGGCGACGCAGTGCCGGCGTCAGTGGCAGCCGCCGGCATCGACCCGGCTCGGGTGATCGGCATCGCGACCGACTTCACCGCTTGCACGATGGTGCCCACGCTCGCCGACGGCACGCCGCTCAACGAGGTCGAGGGGTACTCCACCCGACCGCACGCCTTCGTGAAGCTGTGGAGGCACCACGCCGCCCAGGCGCAGGCCGACCGGATCAACGCATTGGCCGCGTCCCGTCGTGAGAGCTGGCTGCCGCGCTACGGCGGCCTGATCTCCTCGGAGTGGGAGTTCGCCAAGGGTCTCCAGATCTTCGAGGAGGATCGCGAGCTCTACCAGCGCATGGACCGCTGGGTCGAGGCTGCGGACTGGATCGTCTGGCAGCTCTGTGGCACCTACGTCCGCAACGCCTGCACCGCGGGCTACAAGGGCATTCTCCAGGACGGGCGCTACCCGGGCGTCGACTTCCTCGAGGAGCTCTCACCGGGCTTCGGGTCCTTCGTCGCCGAGAAGGTCGAGCACCCCATCGGTCAACTCGGCGACCGGGCAGGTTCGCTGACCGCGGAGGCCGCCGCCTGGACGGGCCTGCCCGAAGGCATCGCGGTCGCGGTCGGCAACGTGGACGCACACGTCACCGCCCCGGCGGCCCAGGCCGTCGACCCGGGCCAGATGGTGGCCATCATGGGCACCTCGACGTGCCACGTGATGAGCTCGGACCGACTTCGCGAGGTCCCCGGCATGTGTGGCGTCGTCGACGGCGGGATCGTGTTCGGGAGCTGGGGCTATGAGGCCGGCCAGAGCGGGGTTGGCGACATCTTCGGCTGGTTCGTCCGCACCTCCGTGCCGCCGGCGTACGTGGCCGAGGCAGGGCGTTCGGGGGAGACGGTGCACGAGCTGCTGACCCGGCTCGCCTCGGAGCAGGAGGTCGGCGAGCACGGCCTCGTTGCGCTCGACTGGCACAGCGGCAACCGGTCGGTGCTGGTCGACCACCAGCTGTCTGGCCTCGTGATCGGAGCAACCCTCGCCACCCGACCGGAGGACACCTACCGGGCGCTCCTGGAGGCAACCGCCTTCGGGACGCGCGTCATCGTCGAGACCTTCCGCGACGCAGGCGTGCCGGTCACGGAGTTCGTCGTTGCCGGTGGACTGGCCAAGAACCCGCTGCTGATGCAGATCTATGCCGATGTCACGCGGCTCCCGCTCGCGGTGATCGGGTCGGAGCAGGGCCCGGCACTGGGGTCAGCCATCCATGCGGCCGTCGCGGCCGGTGCGTACTCCGAGGTGCGCCTCGCCGCCAAGCACATGGGCAGGGTGCGACCAGGGGCCTACGAACCAGACGAGTCCCGCGCCCTTGCCTATGACCGGCTATTTGCCGAGTACCTCGAGCTGCACGACCACTTCGGCCGCGGTGCCGCCACCATGCGCCGTCTCAAGGCCATCCGTCGCGACGCAGTCGCGCAGCGTCATGCCCTCGGGTTCGACGCCCAGGTGTCGCCATGACCGCCGTCGCCGAGGTCGACGCGACCATCGCCACCGTGCGTCGCGAGGTGTGCGCACTGCATGCCCAGCTGACCCGCTATCGCCTCGTCGTGTGGACCGCCGGCAACGTCTCGGCGCGCGTGCCCGGTCGAGAGCTGTTGGTCATCAAGCCCAGCGGCGTCGCCTACGACGAGCTGACTCCGGAGAACATGGTCGTGTGCGACCTGCACGGCCGAGTCGTCGACGGCGAGCACGCGCCGTCCTCGGACACCGAGGCGCAGGCCTACGTCTACCGGCACCTGCCCCACGTGGGCGGCGTGGTGCACACCCACTCCACCTACGCGACCGCATGGGCCGCGAGGGGTGAGCCCGTTCCCTGTGTGCTCACCATGGCGGCCGACGAGTTCGGGGGTGAGATCCCGGTCGGACCGTTCGCGATCATCGGTGATGACTCCATCGGTCGGGGCATCGTCGAGACACTCCGGGACAGGCGCTCCCCGGCGGTGCTGATGCAGAACCACGGCGTCTTCACGATCGGGCCGAGCGCCCTTGCCGCGGTGAAGGCTGCCGTCATGTGCGAGGACGTCGCCCGGACCGTCCACATCGCCCGGCAGCTCGGTACTCCGATCCAGATCGAGCCGGCGAAGGTCGACGAGCTCTTCGACCGCTACCAGAACGTCTACGGCCAGCGCTGACCAGCACCCCGGCCGCACCACCCGACCGCACGACCACGACCGCACGACCACGACCAGGGACCCCGGAGGTTCACCATGACCAGCACCACCGCGCCGGCAGCCGAGATCTGGTTCCTCACCGGCAGCCAAGGCCTCTACGGGCCCGAGACCCTGGACCAGGTCGCCGATCAGTCGCGCGCCATCGCCCAGCGCCTCGACCCGCCGACAGACTTGCCCCTCCGCCTGGTCTGGAAGCCGGTGCTGCTCGACGCGGGCTCCATCCACCGGCAGATGCTGGAGGCCAACAGTGCTCCCGAGTGCGTCGGGGTGATCACCTGGATGCACACGTTCTCCCCGGCCAAGATGTGGATCTCCGGCCTGGACGCGCTCGTGAAGCCGCTGCTCCACCTGCACACGCAAGCGGATGCCGCCCTCCCGTGGTCCACCATCGACATGGATTTCATGAACCTGAACCAGGCCGCTCACGGTGACCGCGAGTTCGGCTACATCCAGTCCCGGCTCGGTGTCGCACGCAAGACCGTCGCCGGTCACGTCGACTCGCCGCGGGTCTCGACCCGGATCTGGCAGTGGGCCCGGGCCGCGCTGGGCAGGCACGAGCTCCGGCAGCTCCGTCTGGCGCGGTTCGGGGACAACATGCGCGAGGTCGCCGTGACCGAGGGGGACAAGGTCGAGGCGCAGCTGCGCTTCGGGGTCTCGGTGAACACCTACGGCGTCAACGACCTGGTCGCCGTGGTGGACGAGGTCGCCGATCACGACATCGACAAGCTCGTCTCGGAGTACGCCGACACCTACCGGATCGTCCCAGAGCTGCTCCCGACCGGGGACCGCCACGAGTCTTTGCGATACGGCGCGAGGATCGAACTGGGGCTGCGGGCCTTCCTCGGCGAGGGAGGGTTCGGTGCCTTCACGACCAACTTCGAGGACCTCGGTGGACTGCGCCAGCTTCCCGGGCTCGCCGTGCAGCGGTTGATGGCGGACGGCTTCGGCTTCGGCGGTGAGGGCGACTGGAAGACGTCGGTGCTGCTGCGGGCGACAAAGGTGATGGCCGCAGGGCTCCCGGGCGGCACGTCCTTCATGGAGGACTACACCTACCACCTGGTTCCGGGCGAGGAGAAGATCCTCGGTGCGCACATGCTCGAGGTCTGCCCCAGCATCACGACGGCCGAGCCGTCACTCGAGATCCACCCCCTCGGGATCGGCGCCCGGGAGGATCCCGTGCGGCTGCGGTTCACGGCCGACCCCGGACCCGGCGTGGTCTGCGGGATCTCCGACCTCGGTGACCGGTTCCGGCTGACCGCGAACCTGATCGATGTCGTCGAGCCGGACGAGGACCTGCCCCGGCTGCCGGTTGCGTGTGCGGTCTGGAAGCCCCAGCCGTCGCTCTCGACGTCGGCGGAGGCATGGCTGATGGCAGGCGCCCCGCACCATACCGTCCTGACCAAGGCGATCGGGGTCGAGGTGTTCGAGGACTTCGCCGAGATGACGCGCACCGAGCTCGTGGTCATCGACGGCGAGACGACTCCGCGGGGCTTCCAGCGCGAGCTGCGCTGGAACGCGGCGTACCACCGGCTGGCTCAGTCCCTCTAGAAGTGACCCTGTAGAAGTGGGGGAGCGAACCACCGGGTTCGCACACGGGCGCAGGAGGAGGAGATCGTCGATGGAGCAACGAGTTCTTGGTCGGACAGGTCGACAGGTCTCGGTGGTGGGCCTGGGCACCTGGCAGCTCGGTGCCGACTGGGGTGATGTCTCGGAGTCCGACGCCCGGGCGGTCCTCGAGACGTCCGCCGAGGAGGGCGTCACCTTCTACGACACCGCCGACGTCTACGGCGATGGTCGCAGCGAGCAGATCGTCGGGCGCTTCGTCGCCGACCACCCGGACGCCGGGTTCACGGTCGCGACCAAGATGGGTCGTCGTGTCGACCAGGTGCCGGAGAACTACACAACGGAGAACTTCCGCGCATGGACCGACCGGTCCCGCAGGAACCTCGCTCTCGACCGGCTCGACCTGGTGCAGTTGCACTGCCCCCCGAGCGCGGTCATCGAGGACGCGGCGACCTTCGACGCACTCGACGCCCTCGTCGAGTCGGGTGCCGTAGCGGCGTACGGCGTGAGTGTGGAGACCGTCGCGCAGGCCCTTGCGGCCATCCAGCGGCCGCACCTGGCCACCGTGCAGATCATCTTGAACGCGCTCCGGCTCAAGCCGCTGGAGGCAGTGCTGCCCGCGGCGGAGGCGGCCGGTGTCGGCATCATCGCGCGGGTGCCTCTCGCCTCAGGCCTGCTCTCGGGCAAGTACGACCAGAACACCACGTTCGCCGACGACGACCACCGCAGCTACAACCGCGACGGCAGCGCCTTCGACGTCGGGGAGACGTTCTCCGGCGTTCCCTACGAGGTGGGCCTGCAGGCCGCCGGCGACTTCACCCGGCTGGTCAAGTCGTCTGCCCCCGGCAGCCTGTCGCCGGCGCAGGCGGCGATCGCCTGGGTGTGGCAGCAGGAGGGCGTCAGCACTGTGATCCCCGGCGCACGCAACGAGAAGCAGGCCAGATCCAACGCCGCCGCAGGTGAGGCACGCAACTTCGGCACCGCGTTCATGGACGGCGTCCGCGGGATCTACGACGAGCGGGTACGCGAGCTGGTGCACGACCGCTGGTGACCTCGCGACTGCGGTGACGCTCACAGCGGGAGTCCGCGTGCCGGCCTGACGGGCGCAATGAACCGGTGACCCAGAAGTCCAGATGGTTCGAGTCCCCCGAGGATGCCGACAAGCAGCTGGCCGCGGTCGGGTACCTCTCCGACACGGCCACCTCCACCACCAGCTTTCTCGCGGGAGCGCTGGAGAAGCCGTTGCTGGTCGAGGGGCCGGCCGGGGTCGGCAAGACCGAGCTGGCCAAGGCCATCGCCCGGGCGACCGGGGCGGTTCGACACCGGCAACGATCCCGCGCAGACGATGAGCGAGCTCGCCGCGAGCGCCCGCCACGCCTCGCTGTGGGGCCGCACCAACTACGGCAGGGCGTTCACGCGCTTCGCTGACCAGCACGCCGATGCGCTCACTCCCAAGACCAACTTGCTGGTCCTCGGCGACGCCCGCTCCAACCACACCGACCTGGCTCTGCCCGTTGTCAAGGACCTGGTGTACGCCGCCCGGCACAGCTGGTGGCTCAACCCGGAGCACGCGCGCAACTGGAACACCGGGGACTCGGCCGCGCACGAGTACGGCCGGCTGGTCCCGATGGTCGAGTGCCGCAACCTGACCCAGCTCGGGGAGTTCGTCCACGATCTCGCCTGACGAGGTGTCGTCCTGGCGTACGGTCAACGAATGAGTCATTTCGGACGAGGCTACGGGCCGGCTCTCCTCACGCTCGCCCTCGTGGCGTCGGGATGTGGCGCAACCCACGGGTCGCGGGCCACCGACCGGACGCCGGGCGACACGGTCTACTCGGTGGCGTCGGCTGCGGAGCTGCGCGTGGTCGCGGCCGGGGACATCGCCTGCGAACCCGGGTTGCCCGCGTCCGGCACCAACTGTCAGCAGGCGGCCACGGCTGCCGTCGCCCGGGGGCTGCGACCCGATCTGGTGCTGACGCTCGGTGATCACCAGTACGACGCGAACAGCACGGCAGAGTTCGCTGGCTCCTACGACAAGTCCTGGGGAGCCCTGCTGTCCCTGACCCGTCCGACGGTGGGCAACCACGAGTACAAGACGCCGCAGGCGGAGGGCTACTACACCTACTTCGAGAGCCGCCAGCCCGGTCCCCCCGGCTACTACCGCGTCACGGCCGACGGCTGGAACATCTACGTGCTGAACAGCAACTGCGACCGGGTCAGCTGCGCCACCGAGGCGACCTGGCTGGACCGCCAGATGACGGCACACCCGGCGAAGTGCTCGATCGTCACGATGCATCACCCGCGCTACTCCTCCGGGCTGGAGCACGGCAACAACACCGCGGTGAAGCCCTTGTGGGCTGTGGCGTACAAGCACCACAACGACCTCGTCCTATCGGGACACGAGCATGACTACGAGCGGTTCTGGCCCAAGGATGCCGACAACCACGTCCGGCGGTATCGAGGAATGGCCGAGTTCGTCGTCGGCACCGGCGGCAAGAACCTCTATCACCTCGGCGCCCGCAAGCGCGGCTCGATCTACTACCAGGCCAGGACAGCTGGCGTGCTCTTCCTCGGTCTCGCGGCTGGGTCCTACCGATGGGCCTACCGCAGTATCGGCGGGTCGACGCTGGACTCCGGCAGGAGCAGCTGCCACTAGGTGGAGTTCGTGCACGGCGCCCCGCGGGTGCGCGGTAATGTAGTCGATTCCCAGAACGACTGCTCCGACGGAGGACGTCTGCGTTGAACAGTGATGTTGCCGCGCGCGAAGTTGCGCGCGAGCAGGAGTACGTCGACACCGTCTACAGCCAGCTCGAGAAGGCGGCTCTGTCCGCCCGGGAACTGGCCAAGGAAGGCCTTGCCCGCGGCCGGATCGGCAACGAGGGCGGCCTGGTCGAGCGCGACGCGATGGTCTTCCAGGCAGCCCGGCGGATGGCGACCCTCGACGCCGCCCACGAGGGGCTGGTCTTCGGACGCCTCGACATGGGCGCCCAGGTCAGTGAGGTCCCGCGCTACATCGGCCGCATCGGCCTGCGTGACGAGAACTACGACGTCATGCTGATCGACTGGCGGGCACCCGCGGCGGCCGTTTTCTACCAGGCCACGCTGGCCGACCCGCAGGGCGTCGTACGCCGTCGGATCCTGCGCAGCAAGGGCGTGCGCGTGCTAGGCGTGGAGGACGACCTGCTCGACGCCCAGGACCCGGCCGCGCAGCGACTTCCGATCGTGGGCGAGGGCGCGTTGCTCGCGCAGCTGTCCAAGGCCCGCGACCGGTCCATGCACTCCATCGTCGCCACCATCCAGGCGGAGCAGGACCGCGCGATCCGCGCGCCCAACAAGGGCGTGGTCTCGATCACCGGAGGTCCCGGCACCGGCAAGACCGTGGTGGCGCTGCACCGCGCCGCCTACCTGCTCTATGCCGACCGTCGTCGCTACGAGCGTGGCGGGGTCCTCGTGGTCGGGCCCTCGGGGGTGTTCATGCGCTACATCGAGCGCGTCCTGCCCTCACTCGGCGAGACAGCGGTCGCGCTGCGTTCACTCGGTGAGGTGGTCGACGGTGTGCGCGCGAGCCGTCGCGACGAACCAGCCGTCGCGGAGGTGAAGGGCTCGGCCGCGATGGCCGAGGTGCTGCGCCGTACGTCGAGACAGGCCGTGCCGGAGGCCCCCCATGAGTTCCGGATCTTCTATCGCGACGACGTGATCGTGCTCGGTCAGCGCGAGCTCGCCGCGCTGCGTCGCCAACTGCTCTCCCAGGGATTGCGCAACCGCACCACGACCCGCGTCGCCTCCACGCTCGTCGAGGCGATGTGGCGCCAGGTCCGCAGCGAACGTGGCCGCGACCGCACCAAGGAGGAGTTCGCCGAAGAGATGCGCACCGACGACTCGTTCCTCGCGTTCGCCGCTGCCTGGTGGCCGGTGCTGGACGCCGCGACGGTGCTGAGCTGGCTGCGCGAACCCGAGCTGCTGGCCAGGGTGAGCGAGGGGGTGCTCGACGACGAGTCGGTGCGACTGCTCGCGAAGTCGTGGGGCGACTCTCTTTCGGTCGACGACGTGGCCATGCTCGACGAGCTGCGCTACCTGCTCGGGGACCCGCCGATCGTGAACACCGGATCGATCGACGACGAGTACCTCGGCGCCGAGGACGCGTCACTGCAGGAGCTCTGGACCGCCTCCGACCGGGAGTACGCCGGCCCCCGCGGCTGGATGCCCCCGACCAACAGGGTCGAGGACGACGCGTTCGCGCACGTGCTCGTCGACGAGGCACAGGACCTGACACCGATGCAGTGGCGCATGGTAGGTCGTCGTGGTCGTGGTGCGACCTGGACGATCGTCGGCGACCTGGCCCAGTCGTCCTGGCCGGTGCCCGCGGAGTCCGCGGCCGCACGCAGTGAGGCGCTCGGCGACAAGCCACGTCACGACTTCCACCTCTCGACCAACTACCGCAACTCAGCGGAGATCTACGACTTCGCTGCTGACTACGCCGGACGGGTCGGTCTGAACGCCGATCTCCCCGACGCCGTTCGCTCGACCGGAGTGGCTCCTGCCCAGCTCCGGGTCGAAGACCTCGAGTCGGCCGTGCACGAGCACCTGACCGATCTCGCCGGCTCCCTGGCAGGCACGATCGGCATCGTGGTGCCGACCGCTCGGCACGGCGAGGTGAGTCGGTGGGTGTCCTCCTGGAGTGAGTTCGCGGAGCAGACCGGCACGCCGGAGTCCCGGGTCGTCGTACTCGCCGGGCTGGACACGAAGGGTCTCGAGTTCGACGGCATCGTCGTCGTAGCGCCCCAGGAGATCGAGGACGAGGCACCCACTGGCAAGGCGACTCTCTACGTCGTCTACACCCGCGCCACCCAGCGGATGGTCACTCTGACCTCCTAATGGTGCGTCTGTGAAATGGCGCGGCCTCGCGACGCCCCGCATCCCGCCCGGCTGCGTTGTCCTCGCTCAACAGACGACCCCGGTATGCCTCGCTCCTCCGCCTTGCCGGGCGGGTGCGGAACACCGCTCCGAACCCCACGCCATTTCACAGACCCACCACTAGTCCGCCGACCGCAGGCACGGGGAAAGAGCGCGGCCGGCGGACCTAGTAGCGTTCCGAGCATGTCCGGGAACCCCTCGCAGGACCTCACCGCCACAGCCGCACTCGAGGAGCTTCTGGGGCACGAGGCGTGGGCCGTGATCCGGTTGCGGGAGAGCCCGACGGTCACGCTGGTGGGCGGCCCGCTGACGCGGTTGGCGAAGCTCGCCGACATCCCCCTCGAGGAGGGTGTGCCCGACGCGGGCAGACGTTTCGACCGGCTGGTCGCCGTACCGTTCCGTCAGGTGCTCGAACGCGGGTTCGTCGCGCACGACGACGGCACCCCGCTCGCCGTCGTGGACATCGCGACCGAGCGGGAGGTCTCGCTCGACGAGTTGGTCGCGGCGCTGCCCGACGAGGAGGTCGCCTTCGAGGATGCAGGAGGCTTCGACACCTCGGACGAGGACTACGCCGAGGTTGTCGCGCGGATCATCCGGGAGGAGATCGGCAACGGCGAGGGAGCCAACCTCGTGATCGGGCGTCACTACCGCGCGCAGCTCCGCGAGTGGAACACCGCCAGGGCGTTGACGGTGCTGCGCCGGTTGCTGACCGCTGAACGCGGTGCCTACTGGACCTACTGTTTCTGGACCGGCGACCGGTTCCTGATCGGCGCCTCACCGGAACGCCATGTGAGCGTGCACGGCGGCGACGTACGGATGAACCCCATCTCCGGCACCTTCCGGCTGCGGGGAGTCGCGACGACCGCCACCGCCGAGGGGTCCGACCTCAAGGCACGGCTGCTGGAGTTCCTCGCCGACGAGAAGGAGATCTTCGAGCTCTTCATGGTCGTCGACGAAGAGCTGAAGATGATGTGCGACATCTGCCACGAGGGGGGGCAGGTGCTGGGCCCCTTCCTAAAGCCGATGACGCACCTCGTGCACACCGAGTACCTCCTCGCCGGGCGCACCCGGTCCGACGTGCGCGACGTCCTGCGGGACACGATGTTCGCCGCCACCGTCACCGGGGCCCCGGTGGAGAACGCGTGCCGGTTGATCCACGAGTACGAGTCCGAGGGCCGTGGCTATTACGCCGGCGCGCTGGCGCTCATCGGCCGCGACGAGCAGGGCGCTCCCACCGCGGACTCGCCGATCGTGATCCGCACGGCCGACGTCAGCCCCGAAGGGGTCATGAAGGTGACCGCGGGCGCGACCCTGGTGCGCGACTCCGAGCCGGCGCACGAGGTGGCCGAGACGCTCGCCAAGGCCGGCGGCATCCTCTCGGCCTTCGGGCTCGTCCCCGGTGCCACCGGGACGCCCTCCGACATGGCCGACCTGATGCAGGACGAGGACGTGCTCATCGCGCTGAACTCGCGCAACCGGCGACTCGCGAGGTTCTGGCTCACCGACCAGGAGGGCTCTCCACCGGCACCGTCGCTGGCCGGCAGGACGATCGCGATCCTGCACGGCGAGGACGACTTCGTGAACATGCTCGCCCACGTCTTCTCGGTGCTGGGCATGGGATCGCGGGTGGTGCGTCACGAAGCCTATTCGGACGGGGTCTTCGACGACGTCGACCTCGTCGTCATCGGTCCCGGCCCCGGCGACCCCCGTGACCACACCCACCCGAAGATCGCGGCCTATCACCGTGCGATCGACGGCCTCCTTGCCTCGGGCAAGCCGTTTCTCGCGGTGTGCCTGGGCCACCAGGTCCTCTGCGACCGGCTCGGGATCGGACTGGACTACAAGGACATCGTCTTCCAGGGCACGCAGTCCTCGGTGGAGATCGATGGTCGCCAGGAGCGGGTCGGCTTCTACAACACCTTCGTCGGGCGCCTCGGTGAGGACGACCTGCCGGAGGGCGTGCGGGTCGAGTCGGACCCGGCGACCGGCGACATCCACCTTGTCGCGGGTCCGACCTTCCGCGGGGTGCAGTTCCACGCCGAGTCGATTCTCACCGAGAACGGGTTCGCACTGCTGCGGTCGCTGCTGCTGGAGCTGCTGGGCTAGTGTCTCGAAACCACCAGGTGCTCGTGGTCGACCACTACGACTCCTACACGTGGAACCTCGTGCACCTGATCGCCGCCGTCACGGGCGACCTTCCCGAGGTCGTCGAGCACGACACCCCCGGCGTGCTCGCACGCGCCGCGCGCTCCACCCACGTCGTGCTCTCGCCGGGACCCGGGCATCCCTCCGACCCGGCCGACTTCGCACTGGGGTCCGCGGTCTTCGCCCTCGGCCGGCCCGTGCTCGGTGTCTGCCTCGGCATGCAGGCCCTCGTCACGTCGTACGGGGGAACCGTCGCGCGGATCGAGCCGGCTCACGGCGAGGTCGTCTCGGTGGCCCACGACGGGGCCGGTGTGATGGGCGGGGTCCCCTCGCCGTTCGACGCGGTGCGCTACCACTCCCTGGCTGCTGTGGAGATCCCGGACGTGCTCGAGGTGACTGCTGTTTGCGAGGGCGTCGTGATGGCCGTGCGTCACCGGCAGTTGCCCCTCGAGGGAGTGCAGTTCCACCCCGAGTCGATCCTGTCGAGGCACGGTGCCCAGATCGTGCAGAACTTCCTGGGCGCGGGCCGTGGCTGAGCCCGTCGTCGAAGCGGTCCGGGCTGGTTTCGCCCACAGCGACAGGGTTTTCTGGCTCGACGGTGGCGGCTCGCGCGACTGGTCGGGCCGTCGTTCGCTGGTCGGCGTACTCGATGAGGACGACGTCTCGCTCAGCTTCGACGCCAGCCGCCAGGAAGTCACCCGGCACCAGGGTGGACGCGCGGAGGTCGTCGGCACTGACGTGTTCGCGGTGCTCGAGAGCGAGATCGCGCACGACGACCGGGACGCGGACGTGCACTGGGTCGGGTGCCTCGGCTACGCGTCACGGCCCGACCTGCCGGCGCGAGCCTGGGGCCACGGACCCGATGCGATCTGGATGCGCTCGCGAGACATCCAGTTCTTCAACCACACGATCTCCTCGGTAGAGGAGCGAGCTTCAGCGAGTGTCTCGACACCAGCAGTGAGAGCCCCCGCTTGGTACGCCGACGCCTTCGCCCAGGTGCAGGAACAGCTGCATGCGGGCAACTCCTACGAGGTCAACCTGACCTACCGCGAGGAGCTGGGGTCGGCGAGTGACCCGCTGGGCACCTACCTGCGACTCCGGGCGAGCAACCCCGCGCCGTACGCCGGTCTGCTGCGTCACCGCGGCACGCACCTGCTCAGCAGCTCCCCGGAGCGCTACGCCACGATCGACCGCAGGCACTGGCTGGAGACGAAGCCGATCAAGGGCACCACACCACGGGGCGCGACCACGCAGGAGGACCAACGCCTGCGCGAGGAGCTCGCCGGTGACCCGCGGTTCCGTGCGGAGAACCTGATGATCGTGGACCTGCTCCGCAACGACCTGTCGATGGTCTGCGACGTCGGGACGGTCGCAGTACCGAGCCTGATGGCTGTCGAGTCCTACGCGAGTGTGCACCAGTTGGTCTCCACCGTCCGCGGTCGGTTGCGCGACGACGTCTCCACGATGGGGGCACTGCGGGCGCTGTTCCCGGCCGGCTCGATGACCGGCGCACCGAAACTGCGCACCATGCGGATCATCGACGACGTCGAGGCCTCCTCGCGCGGTCTCTACGCAGGCGCTTTCGGCTGGATCTGCGCGGACGGCCGCGCCGACCTCGGCGTGGTCATCCGTTCGTTGTACGCCGGGCCGGACGACATCTGGCGACTTGGCACCGGGGGAGGTATCACCGTCCGCTCCGACACGGAAGGCGAATGGGCCGAGACACTCTGGAAGGCCCAACGCCTCCGCGCCGCAACTGCCCTCGATCCCGGCTAGGTGAAGCCCGTCAGCGTCTCGCGCTCGAGAACCACGGGTGGTGCAGGTCGAGGTACTTCACGTCCTGCATCGCCTGCATCTCCTCTTCGTACTGTCGGCGCAGCTCCTCGGGCATCTCCTTGTGCTCGCCCTCGCGCGCCTCGGCCTCGCTCCGGAAGCACACGGTCTGGGTGAACCATCCGTCCGACTCCATCGCGATCGTGCCGCCTAGGATCTCCGGTCGTGCCTCCTGCAAGGCATCCATCGGCTGCTCCATGAAGTGGCGGAACCTCTCCGGGTCACTGATCCGGCCCTGGATGATCTGCACGAAGCCCGCCTCGTCTGAACCGCCGCCGAGGAACAGCATGGCGTTGTCGCAGTCGTGGAAGCTCACGTCACCGTCGAAGCAGGCTGACATCTGCTCCCACCATGCACCCTGCTCGGGCCGCTCGGCGTTCTTCGTCGCCGCGTCACGGGACTCGAAGCGAACGACGCCGACGAACTCTCCATCGTCGGTGACGCCGTGGGTGCCGCCGAGCCATCCCTCGGCACCGGGGGCCAGCTCTTCGCGCCACTGGTCGGTGAGCTGGTGCAGGCGGTCGGCGTCGTGGCACCGACCCTGGATGATCTGGATGAACATCGCGTTTCCCCTCTCCCGAGAGGCCGTTCCTATCTGGAACGGTGCATGTCGACGTTACGCCCGTGAGAACAGCCTGTCACCACAGAGAGAGG
>JBDSXU010000005.1:0-3635 GCA_039926005.1 Marmoricola sp. | reverse complement strand
CGGGCCGCGTCGCCCATCAGCGCCGCAGGGTCGGTCTGGACGGAGCCGATGATGTTGCTCATCTCCGAGCGCAGGTGGTCGGTCATCCACGGCACCGCGGTGAACTGCACGCGGTGGGTCTCCTCGTGCAGGCACACCCACAGACGGAAGTCGTGCGGGTCGGCGTCGATCTCACGCTCGGTGTGCACGATGTTGGGCGCGACCAGGAGCAGCCGTCCCTGCTCGCCGGGCTTGTGGTGGAACGGGTCGAACTGGCCGAGCACCCTGGAGCCGAGGAACCCGAGCATCGCGCCGAGCTCTACCCCGGTGATGCGGGAGCCGATGGCCTCGGTCAGAGGAGAGGGCGGACCCTTCTTCTCCTGGAGCTTCTCGATGAGTGGCGCGATGACGGAGGCGAAGCCGTCCGCGTTGGCCTGCACCCAACCGGGACGGTCTACGACCAGCACGGGTGCGGTGCGGTCGCTGGCGACCAGGCCGGTGTACTCACGCACGAGCGGTGTCGAGCGCTCCGCGCCGGCGCGCAGCTCCTCGACGGCATCGACCGCCTCGGGGCCAGTCACCCGCGGGCCCTCGCCCGCGAGTCGGGACCCCACCCTGACGGCGAGGTCCCAGTCGATCATTCCCGGTCGGGCGGAAGGCCGATGTTCGGTGCTCACTCGGTGTCCCCGGGGCGATGCGAGCGCAGCGAGCAGCGTCTTGGGGTAGTCATGACGCTGACCCTACGCCGCAGGTGCACGCCCCGAGAGCCGCCGCGATGCGGTCGATGAGCACCTGCGCCTCGAGGTCCTTGGTGACCCCGACTCGATCTGCGACCACGGCGAACGCCATCCGGCCGCCGCCGACGTCGTCGGCGACACCGGCCAGTCCGTGCACCCCGGTCAGCGTCCCGGTCTTGGCGCGCACCCGTCCGCGTGCGGTTCTCGGGCCCTTGTCGAAGCGGTACTGCAAAGACCCGGTGAAGCCCGCGACGGGCAGTCCCGTGAACACCTGACGCAGCGCCGGATGGTCCGGGCTCACGGCGAGGTGCAGGACGGCGGCGAGGGTGTCGGTGCTGAACCGGTCCTGGCGGGAGAGTCCGCTGCCGTCGTAGAGCCGCGCACCCGTGACAGGTACGCCGAGCCGGCGTACGACGTCGAGCACCGCCGCGGCTCCGGCACGGAACGACCCCTCCTGCCGCTCGGCCAGTCCGACGTGGCGGGCCAGCACCTCGGCGGCCATGTTGTCGCTGACCTCGAGGGTCCGCTCCACGATCTCGCCGAGCGGCGCACTGGAGACGGACGCGACGTCGGCGGCACCCTCGGGAACCTGGAGGCGCGTCGTCCTGGGCCTCACCTTCAGGCCGCGGCCCCGCAGGGCGTCGCCGAACGCCTGGGCCGCCCGGGCCGCCGGGTCGCTGACGAAGCTGAAACCACTCGGCGAGTGTCCCTCGTCGACCCACAGGGCGCTGATCGGCGAGACCACGGCCTCAGCGACGTAGGTGTCGGGCCAGGCGGGATTCACGGTCGGACCCGTGAAGTAGGAGTCGTCGAAGGCGAGCCGGACCCGTGAGATCTTCATCGAACGCAGCTTGCGTACGGCCAACCGGGCGAGGGTCTGCACGTCGGCTCGGTCGGGGTAGGCCTCGCTGGCCGCTCGCGGTGAGCTGGCCAGGAACGGGTCGCCACCCCCGACGAGCACGAGTTGGTGGGTGCTCGGGATCCACCGCACGGTCGTACGGAACCGGACCATCGGTCCCAGCGTCTCCAGCGCAGCCGTCGAGGTGACCAGCTTGGTGGTCGACGCAGGGGTGACGGTCCGGGCGCCCGAGCGGTAGACCGGGCGCCCGGTCGCGAGGTCGGTGACCAGCAACCCGAAGTGCTTTCCGAGCACGCGTTTGCGGAGCAATGGCCGCACTGTGGCCGCCACCCGGGCGGGATCGACGGCGGCGGCCCTGCCCGGACTGGAGACCGCGGGCACGATCCCGGCAGCGGGTAGGCGCAGACCCTCGGGGGGGAGTACGGCGGACGGGTCCGTGCTCGGGTCAGCCGCGTGCCAGCCGAACCAGCGCTCCCCCAGGTCGAACCGGTAGCTCACCAACGCGGTCGCGAGCAGCACGACTACCACGATCTCGGCCGCGAAACCGAGTATCCAGTGGCGTTTCTCACCCAAGGCGCCTCAGACTCCCCTCGATGTGCGTGCCGGTCGATTGTGCGCGACACTAACCCCGTCGCGTCCACTTACGGGCGTTGAGGTGTCTGGTGGAAGGAAGAACTGTGGAGTTCGACGTACTGGTGGAGATCCCTAAGGGTGAGCGCAACAAGTACGAGGTCGACCACGTGTCAGGCAGGATCCGCCTGGACCGGACCTTGTTCACCTCGACCGCCTACCCGGCCGACTACGGCTTCATCGAGGAGACCCTCGGGCAGGACGGCGACCCCCTCGACGCCCTGGTGATCCTCCAGCAGCCCACCTTCCCCGGCTGTCTGATTCGCTGTCGTGCGATCGGCATGTTCCGGATGACCGACGAGGCCGGTGGCGACGACAAGGTCCTCTGCGTCCCTTCGCAGGACCCCCGCCTGGAGCACCTGCGCGACATCAACCACGTCTCGAAGTTCGACCGTCTCGAGATCCAGCACTTCTTCGAGGTCTACAAGGACCTCGAGCCCGGCAAGTCCGTCGAGGGCGCCAACTGGGTCGGCCGACACGAGGCCGAGGCCGAGGTCCGTGCGTCGTTCCAGCGACTCAAGGACCAGCCGTCCGAGGCCCATTAGGACGGCAGTCCCGAGACCGGCGGTACGCCGGGCACTGACCCTCCCGGCGAACCTCCGAGGGACCAACGCAGGCGGGTCTGTCGGACGGTCCCTGACGTGTGGAGTGTTTGCATCGCCGTACGACGACCGGTGAAACCTGAGGCTCAGGCTTTCGTCGCCCGGAAGTACCCGATCGCCCCGGTCAGGGTGACCGCGATACCCCCGAAGCCGGCCTCGGTCAGCCAGTCGCGCACCTGGGTCGTCGAGGCTCCGGGGCCGAGCAGGCCGGCGAAGCGGCCGACCCGGCGCACCGGGGGGTAGCGGAGTCCGGTGTCGTTGAGGAGGGCGCTGCCGGTGAGCACTCCTCCGGGGTGCAGCGCCCGGCCCATCTCGCGGATCGCCTGGTGGGGGTCGGGGAAGCAGTGCAGGCCGGTGAAGGAGACGACAAGGTCGAACTCCCCGTCGGCGAACGGGAGCTGACCGACGTCGGCGAGCACGGTCTCCACCTGCGCGGCGACCTGCCGTGCCCTGGCCACAAGCAGGGTGCGGTCGAGCATGGTCTGGGAGATGTCGGCAGCGATGTAGCGGACGCCCTGGCCGGGGCGGAGGCCGCACAGCGCCACCCCGCCGCCGCAGGGCACGTCCAGCACCGAGGAGCCCGCAGCCTGGCGGCCGATCTCGGCGGTGGCCGCGTACAGGCGCCGCAGGTCACTGCCGATCCCGGCCTTCCAGAGGAAGCCACCGACCTGGGGGTGCTCGACGGTCCAGTCGTAGAACTTCCCCCAGAGCGGGTCGTCACCCCACCCCCCGAGGCCGGGGATCCGGAGCTTGTCCAGCACTACGCCACCCCGGGGTCGTCGAGCATCTCCGCCTTGAGCATCTCGGCCGGGATGCCGAACGCGTCGA
>JBDSXU010000004.1:0-2710 GCA_039926005.1 Marmoricola sp. | reverse complement strand
CACCCCGTGCACCCGCAGCTCGGTCTCCCAGCCCTGCTCGCTGACGAAGCGGCCGAGCGTCGCGTCCATCGTCTGGGGGTCGCGGTCGTCGGGGTACGCCCCGCTCGAGCGGCCCTCCCGGGCAGTGCGCCACCGCCGCGCGGCATCCGTGCGGGCCGGGGACGGCCGCGACGAGCGCTGGGGAGTCTTCCCGGCCAGCCCCCAGGCGATCGAGCGCGCGAGGTCGAGACCCGAGTCGTCGTGCTCCTCCTCCGCCGGCCTCTCGGTGGGGTCCTCGGAACCTCCGGTGGGCTCAACCTCGTCGTTCGCAGACGCGTCGTATGGAATCTCGTCAGCGGGCACTTCGTCATCGGGCAATGGGAGTCACCTGGCCATCGGCCACCTCGAAGCGCGGCCCACGCAATCCCTCGGGGATGTCCTCGGGCACGGCCGCGGTGACCAACACCTGCTCGGCCCCGGAGACCAGGTCGGCGAGCTGGGCCCGTCGACCCGTGTCGAGCTCGGCGAAGACGTCGTCGAGGATCAGCACCGGGTCGTCGCCGGTCGAGCGCAGCAGCTCGTAGGAGGCCAGCCGCATGGCGAGCGCGAAGGACCAGGACTCACCGTGGCTGGCGTACCCCTTGACCGGGAACTCCCCCAGGGAGCAGAGCAGGTCGTCGCGGTGGGGACCGACCAGGGAGACGCCCCGGTCGAGCTCGTCGGGCCGGCGACGGGTGATCTCGGCGAGCATGGCCCGCTCGAGGTCGGGCTCGGAGCACTCAAAGCTCGGCTGGTAGCCCAGCACCGCGTCGGCGCTCCCCGCCCCGCGCGCGACCGCCTCGTAGGCCTTGCCCAGCAGAGGGTTGAGCTCCTCGACCACGCGGCTGCGGGCCGCCATGATCTCGGCGCCCAGCGCGGCGAGCTTCGCGTCCCACACCTCCAGCGTCGACAGCGCGGCCTCCGCGGACGAGCCGCGCACGCGGGCCGTCTTGAGCAGGGTGTTGCGCTGCTTGAGGACGCGGTCGTAGTCGCTGCGTGTGCCGGCGTACCTCGCACCCTGGTGCAGCACCAGCAGGTCGTCGGCGAACCTGCGTCGCTCCGTGGGGTCTCCCTTGACCAGCGCGAGGTCGTCGGGTGTGAAGACCACCGTGCGCACCAGCCCGAGCAGCTCCCGCGCCCGCGGCAGCTGTGCCCGGTTGACCCGTGCCCGGTTCGACCTGCCGGGGTTGATCTCGATCTCGAGCACCGCACGACGGTCGTCGCGTACGACGGCAGCACGCACCACTGCGCTCGATGCACCACGGCGTACGAGCGGCAGGTCAGCCGCCACTCGGTGCGAGCTCAGCCGCGACAGGTAGTCGATCGCCTCGACGATGTTGGTCTTTCCCTGTCCGTTGCGACCGACGAACGAGGTCACACCGGGCTCCAGCTCGACCTCCAGAGCGGCATAGGAGCGGAAGTCGTGCAGGGAGAGATGGGCGACGTACAAGCGGGCCGGACTACTTGTCGGCGGGTGAGTCGACGTCGGAGGTGGTGGGCGGACTCCCGACCGGTGTCGCCCCCGTGGTCGCGTGGCCGCCGAATCCCTTGCGCATCGCCGCGACCGCCTTCATGGCCGGGCTGTCGTCTTGTCGGGAGGTGAACCGGGCGAAGAGCGAGGACGCGATCACATGCATCGGCACGGCATGGTCGATGGCGGCCTCGACGGTCCAGCGGCCCTCCCCGGAGTCCTCCGCGTAGCCGCGGATCTCATCGAGGTGGGTGTCCTCGTCGAGTGCCGCGACCAGCAGGTCGAGCAGCCACGACCGGATCACGGTGCCCTCGCGCCAGGAGTCGAAGATGGCCGGGACGTTCTCGACGAAGTCGACCTTCTCCAGCAGCTCCCAGCCCTCGGCGTAGGCCTGCATCATGGCGTACTCGATGCCGTTGTGGACCATCTTGGCGAAGTGGCCAGCGCCCGCGGACTGACCCGCGTGGACCATGCCGGAGTCGCCCTCGGGCTTGAGCGCCTCGAGCGCGGGCATCACCTTGGCGACCTGCTCGTCGGATCCGCCGTACATCAGCGCGTAACCGTTCTTCAGGCCCCAGATGCCCCCCGAGACGCCGCAGTCGACGAAGCCGATGCCTTTCTTCTCCAGCATCGCGGCGTTGGCCTGGTCGTCGGTCCAGCGCGAGTTGCCGCCGTCGACGACCAGATCGCCCTCGGAGAGCAGCTCGGAGAGGTCGGCGATCGTGGCGCGGGTCGCGTCGCCGGCTGGCACCATCACCCAGACAACCGTGGGCGAGGGCAGCTTCTCGACGAGCTCCGCCAGGGAGGCGACGTCGCTGACGTCTGGGTTGCGGTCGTAGCCGACCACGGTGAGACCCCCGTTGCGCATCCGCGAGCGCATGTTGCCGCCCATCTTGCCCAGGCCCACGAGTCCGATATCCATGCGAGGTTCCTTCCGGAGGGGTGTCGTCAGGAGAGCAGTCGACGCGGCATCAAGAGATAGCGGAAGTCAGTGTCCGCCTCCCCCTCGAGGGAGTCCACACCCGAGAGTACGACGGGCTTGGAGGCCTGCGTGAACGCGAGTTCCACGAACGGGGCCTCGATGGCGGTGAGGCCGTCAAGGAGGTAGGCCGGATTGAAGCCGGTGGTGATGTCCTCACCGGTGATGATGGCCTCGAGCGACTCACTGGCCATCGCCTCCTCGCCTGATCCGGCGTCGAGGGTCAACACGTTCTCGGAGAA
>JBDSXU010000003.1:0-2299 GCA_039926005.1 Marmoricola sp. | reverse complement strand
GCTACGACGTCCCAGTGCTCGGGGAGATCCCGATCGACGTGAGCCTGCGTGAGGGGGGCGACAGCGGCAAACCGATCGTGGAGTCCGACCCGACCGCCCCCGGTGCCCTCGTGCTCAGTGAGATCGCCCGCGGCCTCTCCGGCCGTGGCCGCGGCCTCGCCGGCATGCAGCTCGGCCTGAGCCCTACTGCGAAGGGCTGACCTGGGTGTTCGGGATCGGGCTGCCGGAGCTGATGATCATCGCGATCGTCGCGGTGGTCGTCTTCGGTCCCGATCGCCTTCCCGAGTTCGCCCGCCAGGCCGGGAAGTTCGTGCGTCAGCTGAGCAACCTCGCGCAGAGCGCGCAGACCCAGCTCCGTGAGGAGCTCGGCCCGGAGTACGCCGACCTGAGGCTGGCGGACCTCGACCCGCGCCAGGCGATCCGCAAGCACATCCTCGAGGCGATGGAGGACGAGGTTCCCGCCGTCGACCAGCTGCCCGCCTACGAGGTCCTCGGGCAGGACGAGCGGCCGCCGTACGACGAAGAGTCGACCTGATCAGTCCCTGGTACGGAACCGACGAACCACTGGAGCTGCAGCAGGACTCAGCCGCCCGAAGGCTCAGGTGGAGGAGTTGTCCATCACGGTGAAGACCCGGTGGACGATCGTGCCCACGAGCACCGCCGAGAAGACCGCGAACGGCACCGGGTGGGAAGCGAGCGTCGTCCGGAGTGCGAACCACATCAGGATCCCGAGGACGAGCCCACCGTCGAGCACGAGCATCCACGGATGGGCACGTTCGACGCGCGCGCGGGCGAGGAGGTCCACCGTGCTCGACGAGCGATGTTTATGTCCCATATGGGAACTATGACACCGAACGGCTCGCGCGTCGACGGAACGGCCGAACCGGGCCGGTCAGCCTGCTTCCTCGGTCTTGGCGTCCAGCGCGATCTTGACCTGGAAGGTCTTCGAGCCGCGCGTGACGGTGAGGGTGACCTTCTCGCCGGGCACGTGGGAGCGGATCGCCACGACGAGGTCGATCGAGCCCGTCACCGGCCTGCCGTCGATCTTGCTGATCATGTCACCGACCTTGAGATCGGCATCCGCGGCGGGCAGCCCCGAGGAGATCGACTCCACGGTGGCACCGTCGAACTTGGCGGTGCCGCGCACGTTGGCGCCGATGATCGGGTACTGCGCCTTGCCGGTCCGCAGGATCTGCGCGGTCGTGACCCGGACCTGCTCTATCGGGATGGCGAAGCCCACGCCGATGTTTCCACCCTGGTCGGAGGCCACCTGCGAACCGAGCGAGGCGATGGCGGAGTTGACACCGACGACCTCGCCCTGCAGGTTCACCAGCGGCCCGCCGGAGTTGCCCGGGTTGATCGCGGCATCTGTTTGCACAGCGTTGATGTAGGAGTTGTCGTTCGCGCCGTCACCCGTGGTCACGGGCCGGTTGACCGCGCTCACGATCCCGGAGGTCACGCTGGCCGAGAGCCCGAGGGGTGAGCCGATCGCGACGACCGTCTCCCCGACCCTCATCTGGTCGGCCGAGCCGATCGCCGCCGGGGTGAGCTTCCTGGCCCCCTCGACCTTCAGTACGGCGATGTCGTAGACGGTGCTGCGACCCACGACCGCGGCCTTGGTGTGGTTGCCCGACTGGTCGATGATCTCGATCGGGCCATCGTCCTTGTCGGCCTGGGCGACAACGTGGTTGTTCGTGATGATGTGCCCCTTGTCATCGAGGACGAACCCCGATCCGGTGGCACCCTGGTCCTTGCCGTCGTACTCCGCCACGATCTGCACGGTGCTGGGCAGCACCTTCGCCGCGACAGCAGCGATGCTCCCGTTGTCCGCGGGCAGTGGGGGCGCCGTACGCCGCTCGACCCGGAGCACCTCACCGGGACTGGTGGCGCCGTTGTCCGCGACCAGCGCACCGGCGAGTGCGCCGCCGCCGAGGCCCAGCACCAGCGCCATGGCGGCAACGGTGGGCCACATCCACGCCGGCACCTTCGCCCTTTCCGGGCGTTCAGCGACGGGATAGGGCTGCGTGGGCTGGTAGCCCTGGGCAGGCCTCTGGCCGTAGTAAGCCAAGGGCGCCTGATAGGGCGCGGGGTAGGGGTTCTGCTGTTGACCCCAGGGCTGAGCCGGCGGCTGAGCGGGCGGCTGACCACCTGGCTGGCCTGACCACGGACCTGGCTGCTGCGCAGGCAGGGGTGAGGTCGGCTCACCTGGGTCGTCGTTGCTCACGCGCCCTATCTTGACCTACGGAGCAAGGTCGCGGGCGCGTTAGTCTCAGGTCCCGTCGGCGAACCGGCCGGGCCG
>JBDSXU010000002.1:0-3050 GCA_039926005.1 Marmoricola sp. | reverse complement strand
GCGCGCGCTTGAGGAAGGACACCACCTGGTGGGTCACCCGCACGTTGCCGAGGCTCAGCCGCGCGTCACCCCAGGTCGTCGACTCGCGCTCGGCGAGGATCTCGATGTCGGTGATCTCGCGAGCCGAGGTCGAGTAGTCGGGGTCGGCTCGGACGACGACGGCGACCGACTCCTCGAGGTCCAGCTCGGTCACCAGCCACGTCTCGCCCTGATGGAGGTAGACAGCTCCGGTGTGCGCGGTGCCGTGGGCCGAGGAGTGGTCCACCGTGCCGAGCACCCTGCCGGTGTCGGTCTCGATGAGCCGAACCGGCGCACCACCCGAGGACCGGATGTCGGCCAGGTCGCTCGCGCGCCTCCGGTCGGTCCAGAACCAGCCGTGCGGGCGCCGGCGCAGCAGTCCACCCTCGGTGAGGGCATCGACCGCGGTCCGGGCTCCTGGACCGAACAGAGGAAGGTCCTCGAGGGTGAGTGGGGACTCCGCGGCCGCCGCGCACAGGTGCGGGCCGAGCACATAGGGGTTGTCGGGGTCGAAGACGTTGGCCTCGACCGGCTGACCGAGCAGCGCCTCGGGATGGTTGACCAGGTAGGTGTCGAGCGGGTCGTCACGGGCCACCATCACCCCCAGGGCGTCGCGCGCACCACGGCCGGCGCGGCCGATCTGCTGCCACAGCGCCGCCCGGGTGCCCGGGAAACCCGCGAGCAGGACGGCGTCGAGCCCGCTGATGTCGATGCCCAGCTCGAGCGCGTTGGTCGCGGCCAGGCCCAGGAGGCGTCCGGACCGAAGCGCCTGCTCGAGCTCGCGCCGTTCCTCGGGCAGGTAGCCGCCGCGGTAGGCCGCCACCTGGTCGACCAGACTGGCGTCGACCTCTCCGAGCAGCCTGCGGGCTGTCAGAGCCACGGTCTCGGCGCCTCGGCGCGAGCGCACGAACGCCAGCGTGCGTACCCGTTCCACGACCAGGTCGGTGAGCAGGTCGGCCACCTCGCTGGTCGCGGAGCGACGGACAGGGGCGCCGTTCTCACCGCGACCGGGCACGAAGGGCGGTTCCCACAGCGCGAGAGCGGTGCGTCCCCTCGGTGAACCGTCGTCGGTGACCGAGACGACGTCGAGCCCCGTGAGTCGTGCGGCCGAGACCTCCGGGTCGGCCACGGTCGCGGAGGCGAGCACGAAGGTCGGGTGTGCGCCGTAGAGCGCGGCCACCCGGCGGAGTCGTCGGACGATCTGGGCGACGTGGGCCCCGAAGACGCCGCGGTAGTGGTGGCACTCGTCGATCACCACATAGCGCAGCGAACCGAAGAACCGTGACCAGCGCGCGTGTCCCGGGAGCAGCGAGTGGTGCAACATGTCCGGGTTTGTCAGGACGTATTCGGCGTGGTCGCGGGTCCACTCCCTCATCTCGGGCGTGGAGTCACCGTCGTGGGTGCCGCACCTCAGGTCGGGAAGGCCCAGCCTCCCCAGGGCGGCGAGCTGGTCCTGTGCCAGCGCCTTGGTCGGTGCCAGGTAGAGGGCGCTCGCGCCTCGCTGGCCCTTGGTTCCGCGGCTCGCCTCGATCACCTGCAGGCAGGGCAGCAGGTAGCACAACGACTTGCCCGAGGAGGTCCCCGTGGCGACGACCGTGTGCCGACCGGTGTGGGCCAGGTCGGCGGCGGCCAGCTGATGTGTCCACGGGCTGGATACGCCGATCCGCTCGAACGCCTCGCGCACAGGAGCCCCGAGCCACTCCGGCCACGTCGCCTCGCGGGCAGGACTCGGGGGCATGACCTCGAGGTGCAGCAGGCTGTCCTGCCTGCCGGGGGCGCCGCTGAGTCGCTCCATCAGCTTTTCGAGATCCATCACCTGCACCACGTCAGTCTTCCAGTGGGCTCTGACGGTCTGCCCGCAGCGCGGGCTGAGGCGTGGTTGAATACCTTCGTTGATGTGCAAGCGTAGGGGCCGGGGAGCCAACGCAAGTCCCTGGCTCAGAGGAGAGACCGTGGATCTTTCGCTGCAGACCCGTGAGGTCGACAGCCGCACGATCGTCGCCGTCGGCGGCGAAATCGACGTGTACACGGCTCCCAAGCTCCGGGACAAGATCACCGAGCTGGTCGGCGAAGGCCACCACAACCTCGTGATCGACATGGAGAGCGTTGATTTCCTGGACTCCACCGGGCTCGGCGTACTCGTCGGCGGGTTGAAGAAGGTCCGCGCCCACGACGGCTCGATGGAGCTGATCTGCTCCCAGGACCGTCTCCTCAAGATCTTCCGCATCACCGGGTTGGCCAAGGTCTTCACGATCCACGACTCGGAGTCGGCGGCGCTCGGCGCCTGACCCCCGACATCGCCGCTCGACTCGCGAACGCCCTGCGCTGGCGGGCGACACGCACAGCACCGGTGTGTGAACCCGGGCACTGCGTTGAGTCCTGTGGCACGTAGACTCCCCGGCGGTCAACCACTGACAAACCCCGAGGAGAACCATGACCGGGTTAATTCCCGCTGTCGTGCACCTCGACGGCTCCAATCTCGTGCTGGTCGTCATCGTCGCCCTGATCGCGCTCGTCGCGCTCGGGCTGGCGTGGATGTTCCGCACCGAGGTCCTGAGCGCCGGCGAAGGCACCGACAACATGAAGAACATCGCGCACGCGGTACAGGAAGGCGCCAACGCCTACCTCACCCGACAGTTCCGGACGCTCGGCATCTTTGCCGCCATCGCGTTCGTGGTGCTGCTCGCGCTTCCCGCTGACGACATGGCGGTCCGGATCGGCCGCTCGATCTTCTTCCTGGTCGGTGCCGGTTTCTCGGCGTCCGTCGGATATCTGGGCATGTCACTGGCGGTGAAGGCCAACCTCCGGGTGGCCGCCGCGGCCAACGACGTCGGTCGTGACCCCGCCATGAAGATCGGGTTCCGCACCGGCGCCATGGTCGGCATGCTCACCGTGGGGCTCGGCCTGCTCGGCGCCAGCATCGTTGTGCTCCTCTTCAAGGACGAGGCGCCCCACGTGCTGGAGGGCTTCGGCTTCGGTGCCGCCCTGCTGGCCATGTTCATGCGTGTCGGTGGCGGCATCTTCACCAAGGC
>JBDSXU010000001.1:0-6566 GCA_039926005.1 Marmoricola sp. | reverse complement strand
GACCGGCAGGCCGGGCGAGGGGCAGGGGTCCTCGCTCTGCTGTGCGGCGTACCAGTCGGGATCCACCCACAGCTCCGCGACCCACTCCAGGGGGATCTGCGTTGCCAGCGGTTCGGGAGCGGCGGGGCTCGGTTTCTCGGGAGCCGGGGTGGGATCCGGCGGCCGCGGCATCGTGCCGGTGGTGAAGTCGTAGCCGCAGGCTTCGCAGAACAGGGCCGCCGCGCTGGCCTGGGACCCGCAGTTGGGGCACTTCTGTGGCGTCGGAAGGTCGAGCGCCGTGGGGGGCGGCTCTCCGCCTGCCGGTGCTGGGGTCGCTGCGGCAGGGGCTCCCTCGGGGACGGGCACTCCGCAGGTGTCGCAGTAGTCGCTCGAGGCGGACTGGTGACCGTTGGGACAGGTGAAGGTGCCGGCGGTCACTTCTTCACCCGCGTCGTCTTGGTGGACGCGGTGTCGAGGGCCATCTCGTCGAGCTTGTCGACTGCCCGACGGAGTCGCACCGTCCCCGTCCCGGCATCGTCGATGTCGACGATCTTCCGCAGCCGCGTGGTGGCCTCCTCGTTGCCGGTCTCGGCGGCGAGCTGTACGGCGCGGCCGAGCTTCGTGGTCGCGGTGTCGGTGTCCCCGGAGGCCTTGGCGGCCAGGCCTTCCTGGATCGCCTCGGCCAGCTCGGCCTGCCCGGTGTAGTGGGCGACCGCCGGGTCGATCCTGGTCGTGAGGGTGTCGTCGCTGGACCACATGGCCTTGACCAGCCCCTGTGCGACGACCTCCGGCCCGATCGCCAGCTGCACCCGGGCCGCGAGCTGTTCCTGGCCGACCGCCTTGGCCGGCAGGCGGATCGCCACGTGGTAGTCACGGGCCTCGTCCCCCCACGAGCCGGTGGGGTAGGCCGAGGTCAGGGCGTTCACCTCGGTCCGGCGCGCGGTGAGGTCGTCCACGGTGGGGGAGACCTGCCGCACGAACAGGACCTGCGCCCCTTGCGGCGCCCAGACCCGGAGCCACGCCTCGGCGACCCCTCGTCCCATCGACTGCCGCATGATCTGCTCGAAGTCGGCTGCCATCTGGTCGGCTGCGGCGATCAGGTCGACGCTGCCGAGAAGCGTGGTGGCGATCCGGCGTACCTCCGCCACCTGCCAGTCGGACCCGACACCGCGACAATCGCACTGGAACTGGCCGCGCGCACCCTCGATCGCTGCCGTCAGCTGTTCGGGGGTCTCGTGCTGGTTGATCCCGTCGGTGAGCAGGATCGCGTGCTTCTGGGCCAGGCCGGGCACGGTGGCGAAGACCTGGGTCGCGAGCCGGAGCCAGGTGCCCATGGCGGTGCCGCCCTTTGGCTCGAAGTCACCGATGGCGTACTTCGCGGCGGCGCGGGTCTGGGCGTCCATCCGCACCATGCCGAGCTCGGCCTCGCCGGGGAACGCCAGTCGCGCTTCGTGGTTGCCTGCGATGACCGCGAACCACACCCCGTCGAGCACTTGGTCCAGAGCCGCTGCCGCGGCCTGCTGGACCGCGAGGATCTTGTCCTTGCCCATCGAGCCGGAGGTGTCGACGATGACGATCTCCGCGGCGTCGCCGGACCCGGAGCTGCCGGCCTCGCCGGCGCCCGCACACGTGACCGTGACGATCGCGTGGACGTCGCTGCCCCCGTCAGGGAGGAACTCGTTCTGATAGACCTCAGCTGAGAACGTTGCCATCGTGCGGGCCTTCCTCTCTGTGTTCAGTTCCTGAGTGAACCGCGGGCGTCGCGGCCGTTGCAGCAACCGGTGGAGTCGTGATGTCGGGGCGTGGGCCGATCCGGGCCAGCGTCACGGTGATGTTGTCGACCCCGCCCTGCGTGTTGGCCCAGTCGACCAGCGAGCCGGCCAGCCCCAACGGGTCGGGGGTCGCCGCGTGGTCCATCTGATGCACCAGCGCGGCGAGGTCCTTGGCCTCGGAGCAGTAGTTCCACAGCCCGTCGGAGCAGAGCAGCACCCAGCCGGGGCTGTCGAGGTCCAGCGTGGTGGTGCTCGGGGTGTGGTCGGGGGCATCGCTGCCGAGCCACTTGGTGATCGCGTGGGCCTGCGGCCCGTTCTCGGCCTCGGCCCGGGACACCCCGGAGGCGATCTGCTCTGCGGCGAACGAGTCGTCCGTGGTGAGCATCCTGGGCTCGCCGGCATCCGGGAACCAGTAGGCCCGGCTGTCCCCGACGCAGGCGACGACGAGCAGGGACGCGTCGAGGACCCCGGCCACGAACGTGCACGACGCCGGGCTGCCGGATCCGGCGGCCGTGTTCGCGATCACCGCGTCGTTGGCCGCCTCGACTGCCGCCTCGAGTGCCTTCACGCTCACGGCGACACGTGCACCCGCCGTGCCGATCCCACTGGCCGACGACCGGGCCAGCACGTCCCGCGCTGCGCGGGCTGCCGCCAGGCTCGCGACGTCGGAGTCGGTCGAGCTGGACACCCCGTCACACACCACGAGCACCGCATGGCTGCTTGGCTCTGCCCGTGCGTCGAGAGCCATCGCGTCCTCGTTGCGTGAGTGGCGGATGCCCCGGTCGCACACCCCGGCCACCCACGTCGCGGGCCGCTCGGTGAAGTGGTCGCGCAGGCTGCGAGCCTTGACCCCGCACTCGGAGCAGTAGCCATCGGCGGCGACGGAGCCACCACACTCATGACACGTGGCGTCGTGGCCGGAGGTCACCGGTGCGCTCTGGATCGGAGTCTCATTTCCCGGAGTCTGCGCGGGCGCTGCCGCTGCGGCTGTGGGCTGTCCGAGCTCGGCGCCGCAGGCCTCGCAGTACTGTTCGTCGGCCCCGACTGGTGCCGAGCACTTGGGACATGCCGTCAGCTGGGTCATCGCAGGGTCCATCGGCGTACGGCGTTGGCCTGGTCGACCAGGCTGATCTTCTCCTCGCGGGAGCCGGCGTAGCCAGCCAGGTCCCGGTAGGCCGCCTCGAGCCCGTCGCGCAGAGAGGGCTCGGACGCAGGTCGGCCGCCGATGCTGACGGCCGGGTCGACACCGTCCTTCTCGACCAGCTTCAGCGCCGAGGCCAGCACGCCCACCCGGAAGCGGGAACGGTCGACCGGGTCGATCGTGAGGTCGTCGATGCTCTCGAGTGCCGCGGCCAGTGACCTGAGGCCACCACCGGACTCGGCCTGCAGGCCTGCCCGTCGCCGCCTTGCCGGGGTGAAGGCGCGGCTCGTCGGTGGCACCAGGTCGAGCGCTCGGATCGCGCCCTCGGTGTCTCCCCGCCCCGCCCGGATGCGCGCGAGACCGAACGCCGCCGGGGCGATGTAGCTGGCATCGGTGCGGGCGCAGGTGACGTAGAGCGACTCTGCGACGTCTCCCTCGCCACCGGTCTCACAGGCGAAGGCCAGCGCCAGCTTGGGTGCCAGCTCGCCAGGGACCTGGCCGTAGACCGCGTTGAACGCGCTCTGGGCATCCGCCGTCTGGCCGCGCGCCAGGGCGACCAGGCCCGACATCCAGGCAGCACGCCACTCCCACGGGTCGTCGACGAGCAGCTCCTGCGCCGTGGCGTCCGCCTGCTCGTGGTCCCCGGCTTCCAAAGCGGCGTGTGACCTGGCGAGGAGCACCTCGGGACTGACCTCCGGGGCCGTCGCCAGCACCGCCAGCCGCTCGACGGGGTCCTCGACACTGACCGAGTGCAGCCACGCCGCCTGGGTGTCGCTCTCGTCGACGCGCAGGGTGGGCAGGTCCTGCCAGTCGAGGACGTCGTCCGAGACGGTCGGTGACCCGAACAGGAGCGAGGACGTCGAGTGCTCGGCCGCCCCCTCGCGTTCGAGCGCCACGACCTCACGGAGTACGCCGAGCAGCTGAACGCGGAGCTCGTCGGCGGAGACGAACCTGTCGGCGGGATCGGGGGCGCACGCCTTGAGCAGCAGCCGATAGAGGGAGTCGTACTTCGCGAACAGAGGTGTCTGGTCGACAGGAGGAAGGGTGGCCACATAGGTGCTCTGGTAGCCGCGGAACTCCATCGCCAGCACGGTGAGGGTGCGCCCGATCGTGTAGATGTCGGAGGCCACTGAGGGCCCGACGATCGGCACCTCCGGCGCCTGGTAGCCCGTGGTCCCGTAGATCGCGGAGTCGAGGTCGTCGAGGCGGCGTACGCCTCCGAGGTCGATCAGCTTCACCGCATCACCGACCTGGATGATGTTGTCCGGCTTGAAGTCGCAGTAGATCAGGTTGAGGTCGTGGAGGTATTGGAAGGCGGGCAGCACCTCGATCAGGAAGGCGATCGCCTGGTCGACCGGAAGAGCGTCGTAGGCGCCACCTGCGGCCCGCATGCGCTCCTTGAGCAGCTGCTTGAGGGACGTGCCGCCGACGTACTCCATCACGATGTAGCCGGCACCCTCGTGCGTCACGAAGTTGTAGATCTCGACGATGAGTGGGTGCTCGACCTGCGCCAGGAACTGGCGTTCGGCGATGGCCGCGGCCAGTGCGTCGGGGTCCCCGGAGTTCAGCAGGCCCTTGAGAACCACCCAGCGGTTGGACACGTTGCGGTCGCGCGCGACATAGATCCAGCCGAGTCCGCCATGGGCCAGGGCACCCGCGACCTCGTACTGACCACCCACCAGGTCGCCCGCCTCGAGCTTGGGGGCGAAGGAGAACGGGGCGCGGCACTTGGGGCAGAAGCCCTCGGTGCGTCCGGGCTCCCCGTCGCGGGACCGACCGACAGCGGCGTCGCACTTGGGGCAGCTGCGGCGGTCCTCGGGGACCATCGGGTTCTTCAGGATCGCCAGGGCGGCGTCCACCGCGGGGACCGGGGGAATCGAGGTCAGACCTGCGCCCAGGCGCGCACCACGCAACCTGGTCGAGGAGGTCCCGACGCGTCGGGTGATCTTGCTGCCGCCCGCTGTGGCGCGTGCCGACCCCAGGGCTGTCGACGCGAGTCGGTTCGATGCCCGCGAGACGGTTGAGGGAGTTTCGCCCATGCCGACGGGCAGTCCGGCGGCGAGCGTTGCCGTGCTCCCGACAGCGCCGGTGCGGGGTGAGCCGCACACGTCGCAGTAGCCGTCGACGATCGCGCCGCTGCAGCCGGGTTGGGTGCACGACCCGGCGGAGGCGCCGATGGACGAGCTCGCGGGCGAGCCCCCGGCGGCTGCGGCCGGCGATCCGCACACGTCGCAGTAGCCGTCGAGAATGCTGCCCGTGCAACCGGGCTGGGTGCAGGCGACGTTCGTCATGAGGTGCCTGCTGGGATCGGTCCGGTGGCGCGTGGCGGCATTGCTTGCACGCTCGCCAGATAGGCCTGGTAGGCCGCGATCAGCGCCCGAGCTCGCGCGAGGTCAGCGGGTGTCGCGTCGAGTACCTCGCCCGCGCGACCCTGCAGATCCCGCAGGTCCGAGGCGGCTGCATGGGCCACGCCCAGGGCGGTCGCCTTCGCGGCGTACGCCTCGAGTCGTCCGCGGAGCTCGTCGCGCTCGATGAGGGCTGTCGCGTAGGCGTCCTGCGCCATGGACATGGCGCGGCCGACGGCGTCCAGCCGGACGAGGTAGGCGTCGACCGCCGCGGGATCCGTCGGCACCGCACCCAGAGCGGAGACATCGGGAACCGCGAAGCGGGGAGCCGGAGTGACAGCTGCCACGCACCGTGCGGCCAGGTCACGCAACGCTGCCCCGCGCGCCTCGAGCTCGTCACGGAGGGCGCGCGCACGCGACTCGTCATGGGCGTCGGCGCGCCGGTTCGAAGCGCTGACGATGAGGTCGCGTTCCGCCCTGGCCACATCGCTCTCCAGTGGGCCGAGCAGGCCACCGACGCTGGCACCGCGCTGGGCCCTCGCCTTGAGGTCGCTGACGCGGGTGTCCAGCTTGGCGAGCGAGGACACTGCGCTCTCGTGCGCCGAGGCGGGTTCGCGGTCTACGAGGTCGCGCACTCGTTCGACGGCGGAGCGCAGCTGACGCAGCCGCGCGGTGGTGTCCGCCTCGGACGGGTCGATGCCCAGACGCGCGCGCAGCGAGGTGGCCAGCGCGTCGCAGAGGCGACAGGCCTCGGGCAACGAGACGGCGAGCGCCCCCGTGGTCACCGATGCTCCGGCAGCCACGGATGGTGCGGGCAGCTGTCGGGTGGCATCCAGCCGACCCCAGACGAGGGTGGAGAGTCGCTCCAGCTCCGCCTGGCCGACGCGGCCGGAGTCCCACGTCGCCACGAGCAGGTCATGGCGGTCGGCAACGGCCTTCCACAGCGCCATCGAGAGCAGCATGTCGCCGGTGAAGGCGGCCTGGTCCTGGGCCCCCAGGGCGGCCTCGTCCAGCAGGTCGAGCTCGGCCTTGCGCTGGTCGCGCCAGGCGCCAAGCCCCTCGAGGTATTGTAGCGCGTCGTCCGCCGCGATGGCCTGGCCGAGTCGACCCGGGGCGGCGGGAGCGGTGGCGCTCGTGGTCGCGGCGATCACGGTTCGCGTCCGTAGACGGCAGTCGGAGGCGCTGGTGCCTTGCCGAGTGAGTCGGCCAGCCAGGTCTGGTAGTTCTTGGCCCACTGGCCCTCGCTCTTCATCCTGGCGATCACGCCGTTGACGAAGCGCACGAAGTCGACGTTCTTCTTGTTGATGCCCAGTCCGTAGGGCTCGGCTG